>JAOZLN010000278.1 GCA_029934845.1 Candidatus Sabulitectum sp. | reverse complement strand
TCTCCAAAATTATCGGCATTATTCCGAAAATGATGTGATGGATAAAAAAAGCAGTAACCCAGGCACATTAGGCACTCTTAAAAAAAGATTGAGGTACCCTCACTTTGTATCAGTTTCGATCAGTTTCGATCAAGTCATTTCCAGGGGAACCAGGTGAAATTCTTGTTTGGCACCATTGGATCCCCTCGATATTGACACTGTCAGGATTCATATATATTTCATATTGTTATGTTCAGGCAGTATACCGGTGAGAATTGAACCTCAAACCGGGAAAGGATTCAAATGAAGATCACAGCGTTTAATGGAAGCCCCAGAGGCAGAAGTAGTAACACAGGTATCATGGTAAGCAAATTTCTTCAAGGGGCTGAGAACACCGGAGCAGAAACCGAGCAAATCTTTCTTTCCGAAAAGAAGATAGGGAATTGCATGGGCTGCTTCAAATGCTGGATATCCACCCCCGGGAAATGTGTGATAAGGGATGACATTACCAATCTTCTGGAAAAAGTCATAACCAGTGATGTTATTGTTATGGCAACACCACTCTATGTTGATGGTGTTACCGGCATCTTGAAGAATTTCATGGACCGGATGCTTCCGCTGATGGACCCGCACTTCGAAAAGGATGAGAACGGTGAATGCAGGCATGTAAAACGGTACGAAAAGTATCCGAAGGTTATGGTTGTCTCAAACTGTGGTATGCCGGGGCAGGAACACTTTCAGACGCTTAAACTTCATTTCAGAAGAATGGCCAGAAATTTTCATTCCGAAGTAGTCGCAGAGATCTATCTGGACAGCGGAGAAATGCTCAAAAGCCCGGTGCTCTTACTGAAACCACTCATAGCAGAATATAAAAGAAACCTCTCCAGGGCAGGTGTACAGTTTGTGAACGATGGAGCTATCTCCCGGAAAACAAGCGAGAAACTTGCAAAACCGCTTATCCCTGCCCGTATGTACATTAGAGAAGCAAATAAATACTGGGACCGAGAGCTGGCAAAACTGAAAGAAACCTCACCCGAGGAACACAAATGAACATCAGTGATCAAATTACTTCCACTACAGCAAAAGTCGGTCTCTGGTGATTCCGTAGCGAGCCAGTATTCCCCGGTTGGCGGCGATTGCTTCTTCCCTGTCAAGAATAATTACACTGCCAAGACTTGTAGTAAACTCAATGAATGTATCGGTCTCGCTGTCTACCAGTTGAACAAACTGGGAAAAGCTTACAATCTCAACTCCGTTTACCGTTGCAACTATCTCATTCTGCAGGCTCTCGTACCCGGTGTTAACCTCTGCTGGAAGAATGAATGTTAGAACTACAATCTCTTCACGAGATTCTGTTCTCCAGTTGTCAAACAGGAAAGGGTAGGTAAGATAATCAACTGCATTCAAGTACCAGTCATATCCCCATGATTCAAGATAGTTCAGGGAAAGTGGCATAAAGACAATTCCCCCAAAGATATGGTATTCCGGTGGTGTGTCGTAGATCTTATTTGGAACAACTGTCAGATCATGTAAAGTTGTATTAAGCGTCATTTCCACCGAAAGTGAAACTCCATCTCTGATAATATTCACAGGGATGGTTTCACCGATCTGGTGCCTGTTCACCATGTAATCAAGCCTGGTTCTGCTGCCGGAACGAAGTTCAACTGTGCCGTCACCGGCAACGGGTCTGCCGTCAATAGCCATTAGAATATCGCCAGACTCAAATACCTGCCCGGCGGGAGAATCAAATGCAAGTTTGGTGATCATCACGCCTGTCTGCTCTTGCGGGATACTGAACGATGCAGAGAATGCTTCATTCCGAATAGTCTGGTAGCTGAACCCAGCAGAAGGAAATCCGTCGTATTTCCCATCTTCCATGTCTTCAAAAAAATGTTCGATCACCGGTACAGGTATCACATAGCCGATATTGTCTGCCTGGGTCATTGTCTGCATTGCCACACCAATTATTCTGTTCCCTATAATTGCAGGGCCTCCACTGTTACCAGGGTTGATCGCAGCATCGATCTGCACTGTAAGCAGTGAGAGTCCGCTATGGGTATACCGGGAACTCTCTATTCGCGAGATAACTCCCTGTGTGGTACTTAAAGCATCACCCCCCATTGGGTAGCCGTAAACAACAACTTCTTCTCTGGCATGTGGAAGTTCTCCAAGTTCAAGAGGTGTAATTCCACGAAAGAATGATTCATCTTCAACGGTGATCAAAGCCAGGTCAGCCTCGTGTGAAACTGCAACTACAAAGGCCTGATACTTCCTGGGATCCCCCTCTTTTCTAACCTGCAGGTATGTTTCATCTGTAACAACATGTGCATTTGTCAATATCATGTTACCATGAACAACACAACCGGAACCAGAGCTTTCCATAGGAGCCTCAGTACTCCAGGGAAGGTAGTAGTTATAGGCAACGCTGTTTGTGTAGATCTTTACCATTGCCTGGTCAATATTGGCTGCTGTACCAACTGTTACCAGAAGGAACACACAGAGAATCATCAAGTATTTCATTACAGTCCTTACTTGTTGTATTGAATTTTCAGCTTGTGGATATTCAGTGTATTCTAATGGAAGAATGATGTTCCCGCCATTTTCATTTGTTCGGCTTTCGGAGATAATTCTCTATTCCGGCGTAGAAGAGCAGATCCACCGCCAGCCCCCATATGGCCGTAAGCTGAGAATGATAAAAAAGAAATATCTGCGTTATGAATATGCTAACCAGAACAGCTCTTTTGAACCACAGGAATGCATGGCGGAATGATCTGTGGATAACAAGAACCCCTGTCAGAACCAGAATACCGCTGATAAATATTCCAATAATAGACATTCCCGAAGTGTCATTCACAGGCAACCAGCCCGGGCTGACAATTCCGAAAATTATCCCAAGCTGCGTAAGGTTCAAAAAAACAAAAACAATCATAAGAGCCGGGACGAATCCTCTGATTGCAATGGTTCTGTCAAAACTATCCTCGAACTGTCCCTTCACCGCATCATACAATTTCAGCAGTTTTGAAGATGTATCGTGCATATCCCCCAGGTCTTTTCGCAGATTCCCGTTAACCTGGAGTTCCCTGGCTGTAAGCTCTGACTTCTCTGCAAACCCCCTGAAAAAAAGGTACATCAAAATGAATATCACATAGATCACCGCAATAGTCGGCTTGTAGAAATAGTCGTTGGTGTCTGTTATGAATTTCCCGAGCTCGTCTATAAAAAGGCCAAAACCCATTCCACCGAAGAATGCTGCAAGCCTGCGTACAGAGGGGTTCCAGAAGCGGAATACCATAACCAGAGCAATAAACATTAAGAAACCACCCCAGAGCATATGAGCAATATGAAGATCGCCGGGAGATACCTGAGGATAGCCAGCAGCAGCCAGCAGAGTTCTGTTTACAAGAATAGTTACCACTGCAATAACCATAAGCAACTCCAGCAAATTCCCTGTATCGGTATCCCTGACCAGAGGGCTTTGTCTTTTTCTCACCGATGGCTCCTTATTCTCTCTGCAATTAAATCAGGTTCAATAGGGTAGTATTATAAACACCACCGACCTCCAGCCCATAAGACCAGAGGTCGGCAGTAAATCATACCACAGCGGTCCTTAAGAAAGAACCGGATGCTTCAGGATCTTCTCCGCTATGCCTCGAAAAAGCTGTCTTCGTTCTTCGATTTCATCAGCATGAATTCCGGCCGAGGGATCTTCCACATGGTAAGA
>JAOZLN010000277.1 GCA_029934845.1 Candidatus Sabulitectum sp. | reverse complement strand
GTGTTCATGTTCTTCAACAACAATATTGCAAGGGAAGAAAAGACCATTAGCACTATGACGATCTGTGTATAGAAAGCACCTGTTGTTGTTCCAGCAGCCACAAGAAGCAGACTGGCATAAGCAGAAGTTGAGTAGCCCATTATTCTGCCGGAGCTGGATGCCCTGAGGCCTGCAAGCTGACTGAAGACCAGTCCTGCTGCACCTATCCAGGCATATATAACAGGGTTTCCTATGGGAAGAAGGGGAAGAACCTTTGCTGCCCACAGAAGCACAGCCAGGCTCCATGTAGCGCTGTAAAGCCCTGCTACTATGGAACTGGTTCCCTGATAAAAATCCAGCCCCCACCCGGTAAGCGGAAAGGCTTTGATCTCTGTAACTATCACCGTAAGAAGAAGGATTGATACGAGAACGGCTGGGCCTCCTGTCAGGGTTCCAAGAGCCTCAAGTGTAAGCATACCTGTAGACCGGTATAACACTGCCACTCCAAGAAGGTACAGTATTGTAACCAGCCCAGAAATCAGGGCTGCTTTAATAGCAGCTTCCCACCTGCTGCCGCACTTGCAGGCAGCGGTAAGACCAATTGTCACAATTGAGCCGATCTCCAGGAAAACAAATGAATTGAAAATATCAGTTGCGAAGAGCAGACCCAGGGATGCAGTAAGCAGTGCCAGAACCAGTGACTGGCTTTTGGGTGTGGTCAAAGCAAATCTACGAAGAGAGAAAATTGTGGCGGCATACATGACTATTGCAGCCAGAGTACCACCTGCTGTTATCTCAAGATTGATGCTCAGCGGAGGAGTTCCCACGCCGGTAGAAAGTATCAAAGAATTAGAAAGATCATTCAAATTCCATGCACCCAGCTGAATTGACAGCATTACTACGGCAGCCAGACCGGCTGAGAGCAGCAGGTAGCTGACTATCCGTGATGCTCTGGGATTCTTTCCAGGCAGCCATGCGTTAATAAAGGCTCCCAGAAGAGGCAGGAATATGGCCAGTGCTTTTACCATCTCAGCTCCTTCATTCGGCGAACATCTGCAGAGCCGGATTTGCGTGAAGCAAGAACACCAACAACTACAAAGAGAGCGGCCACAGCCACCCCGATCACAATAGAGGTAAGTACAAGTGCCTGTGGAAGAGGATCAACCACGGTTGTAACAGATGAATCGATAATGGGAGCTGCACGATTGGGAAGAAAACCGCTCCACACAAGAATCAGATTTACCCCTGTATCCGCAAGGGTAAAAGCAAGGGCTATCCTAAGAATATTCTTTCTTGTAAGAACGCCCCATATCCCAATTACCACAAGCCCCAGAGCTGTTGCAGCCAGTGACCAGTAAAACATTGTCTCGGCGGTCATTCTTCACCTCCAGCTTTTCTGTAAGATGCGAAAACACCGGACAACTCGCTTGCTACTTTAGCTCCAATGGCCAGTGAAATTAAAGGAATAATACCCGCCGACAAGATTCTTCCCGGAGAACCTGCTGGAAGAACCAGATTATTCAGAAATTGTCCCAGAGTCAGCATTCCCCAGAAACCAAGTAACCCGAAGGTAAGCCCTGCAAGCGACTCAATAGAAGTAAGGAACTTAGTTTTTCCAGGAATAGTGTTGCTACCCAGCATAACCAGAAGGAAAGCCGAAGCAACAACTGCACCACCGGGAAATCCGCCACCGGGGCTTAGATGCCCATGAGTAATTACGTAAATGCCGAAAAGAACTATTGCACCAGGCAGAATTCCTGCGGTAAAGGCAACAATTGAACTTGGAGGCGTTGGATTGGCTCCTATGGGAATAAGAGTCAGAATAAGCACAACGGCGGTGGAGGCGCTGAACAGAACCACAACTTCTCCCAGAGTATCCAGCCCGCGATATGCAACAACCACAGCAGTAACAAGATTCACCGAACCGGTATCGTCCACGCCCTGTTCTGTGTAATTCAGGCCTGCTCCAATCAGCTCGGAAGGCACTGAATAATCAGAAACAGAAGATATTACAATTGCAGAAAGGGCTAGAACAATGACCAGCCCCACAATGGTGCGTATCATTCTTGCCCTCCTATCTTTCCTCTGCCCCAGAGGAAGATCACCGTTGAAATAGCCGCACCGATACTGGCTTCAGTTATGGCAACGTCAGGCGCATCCATTAACAGGAAAAGAACAGAGGCTGAGAGACTCACAAACCCCACAATTATTATCGCAGAGATCAACTTCTTCACCACAAGAGCTGCCACTGCAGCCACAAGCATCATAATGCCTGTTCCCATGGAAGCCGCGGCCAGGAGCGTCATATTCACTGGTCGCCCCCTTTGCTTTCTTCCAGGTCATCGATGATAAGGTTATCCGGCTTCTCTGATGGTTCGTTGTGAGCAGCGCGGGCCAGTGCATGACTTGAGACAGGATTTGTTAGAACAATGAAAAGAATTATCAGAAATAGTTTCGGCAGCCATGAGGGTTCAAACAAACCCAGGCCAAAAAGAAAAAGAACCGATCCAAGTGTTGTTGCCTTAGTGCCAGCATGCATTTTGTTAAAAACATCCGGCATTCTGAATACACCAAGACCACTGGCAAAAAGTACCAGAGCGCCCAGGCCAGTAACAACGTGGGCAAGTATGTTCATGAAACTCATCTTAACCCTCCGTCCAGATACCTGGCAATTGCCAGAACACCAAGGAAGGAAAGAACAGAATAAACAAGAGCCACATCAAGCAGCATTGACCTTCCCTGAAGAAATGCCACAAGAACAAGAAAACCCGTAGTGATCAGTGTAGTGGTATCCAGGGCAACAGCTCTGTCTGTTGCCTTCCTGCCCAGGATCAGGCGTAGAAAGGAAAGAAACAACCCACCACCGATCAGCACAAAGAGAATGATCAGGAATGTATTACTCAAAGATCTTCTCCAATCTTCCTGCAAAGCTGTCTACCATTGCCTGTGTCTCTGAGTGCACATCACCGCTGGGCAGGAAAACCCAGTGGATAAAGATCTCATCATCAATAATATCAATGGTAATTGTTCCAGGAGTAAGCGTTATCGAATTAGCAACGATTGCTCTGGCTCTTTCACTCTTAAGAGTAATATTAGCCCGAACAATACCCGGCCTGATGGGAATGACTGGCCTGAATATTCTGAAAAATATATCTATGTTCGCCTTCACCATCTGTACCAGAAAGAACATTACGTACCCCACAGCAGCCAGAAATTTTTCGGGGCTTAAAAGGCGAAGAAGATTCCCGGTAAGTGCGCCTTTTACTGCAACTGCAGTAAGAACACTGACAACCACCCCAAGAATGATCTCCTGCAGATCAAATGTTAGCGTTAAAGAAAGCCAGATGCCAAACAAAACAATCGAACTCGATACAATAGACGGCAGATTCTTCGTCATTTAAGCACCTCCTTTCTTCTCATGGAATGGGTTAGAACATCAAGCTCTGTGGACACTTCAACATATCTGACTTCAACGCCATCAGGCACTTTTAACGGTTCAAGTGTGAAACTGAGAATTGCTTTACAACCGGCAGCCACAAGGCTATCCATTGCATCCTGACCCGCTCCTGTTGAAACGGCTATTACTGCTATAATTTCTTCTTTCTCTCTTACCAGTTCAGATATTTCTTCCATAGATCTTATGCGCATCTCTCCACACAGGTTACCTATTTTTTCAGGATCCTTATCAAAAATGGCTGTGTACTGGTACCCGCCAGTTCCTGTAAGACCGGAAT
>JAOZLN010000046.1 GCA_029934845.1 Candidatus Sabulitectum sp. | reverse complement strand
CCACTGTATTCTATCTGCATTGTTTCGCCTCTGTCAGGAGCGAATGGATTGCCGGAAACATCCAGGTGGAAGTAATCCCCCACTGATGGATTGAAAATTATGATATCGCTCTGATACCTTGGCAGCAACTGGTAACCGGAATCATATGGTTCAGTTGAATCGTACTGTCCGCCAATTCCTATCATGAACAGCCTGGATCCAACATCAACAGCAGATACATCGATGCCGGTTGTCTCATTAACCCTGATCGGAATAACTGTTTGTCCGTTCCATACGTCGAAGTTGTATCCGCCTCCGGCACTGGATGGAGCAGTTGCAACTGTAACCCACTGTACAAGGCTCTGGTCTCCTGCTGCTATGAGCATTCCTTCAATAGCTTCAGAGACTGGCTGATTGCGTACAAGCTGAACAGGAGCAGGCATACCGGGGTTGCCCACATAGCTGTAATCATCCTCTGACCCGGGAGAAATTTCTGTAAGGCCGTTGTATGCTTTTATCTCTCCAGTAAGTTCCCACTGCTCACCGGGATTCATGTTGCCGGGAGCTTCAAAAGCGTAAACATTAATTCCAGCAGTAGCATCCTGCATGTAAAAACTGTATCCGGACGTGGAAAACAGTGTGGTTTCGCAGGTCACAATTCCGCTGATGGTGACAGTTTCCCCCAGCAGATCAGGAATTCCATCTCCATCACTGTCAATTCTAGCTTCGGCTATGGTAAGAACCTGGGCACCGGCAAGGCTGAACAGCACCATTACCGGCAAAAGAATCTTTATTATCATTATTCCTCCCTCTCCCAGCCGCTGTGTGCTAGCGGCCTGTTCTAATTTCAGCATTTGCCAGATCGGCTGCTCTGGACAGAGCCTCCTCCGGCGTCATTCTGCCGTAAAGTACAATTTCTACTGACTCAGAAAGAAAAGCCCTGCCATCGTACCAGGCGGTGATCTGCGGCTCGAACACTGCATAATGCAGCTGCTCAAGAACCAGTTTCAGACCGGGATATTCTTCCATTTTTGTTATAACTGCAGGTTCTTCAAGGCTTGAAATTCTTGCAGGCAGATACCCGCTTCCGGCAAACCATCTGGCCTGTATATCCGGTTGAGCAAACCACTTGATAAATTCCCATCCGGCTTCTACCACTCGGGGATCTTCGTTGTTAAAAAGAATAACATTTGTTCCGGAAATGTATACTGCCTGCTGTCGACCGGCAGGAAGTGGCGCTGTTCCTATTGTGAAGGTTGAAAGCCCGCTCTCAGCCCTTCTTTCCATATCCCTGATCATAAATGCAAGACTGGTTACAGAACCCTGAACCTGCCCTACACGGCCTTCAGCAAAACCCTTCTGGTGGTCGTAGCCGGAAGTCAGGTAGGCAGTGGAATCCACATAAAGCAGTGTGGTCATATACTCGAGAGCTTCTACGCCTTCAGGGGAATTGAATGCGGTTTCGGTTGAATCAGAGTTCAGAAGAGATCCGCCTGCCTGGGCAAGCAGGCATTCAAAGCTCCACACAGAAGTGCCAAATGCAGTACCACTTCTATCCACATCATCAAAAAGATCTCCGTCATCGTTGCCGTCTACTGTAAGAATTTCCAGTAATTCTCTCTGCTCTTCCCATGTGGAGGCAGGCTGAACCCCGAGGCTGTCAAAAAGCTCTACATTGTAATAGATCAGAGGTACACTTTTGTTGAACGGAAAAGAAAAGACTCTTCCATCAAAGGTGTTGTTGGCCTGAAATACCGGAAAAAAATCATTCCACATCTCTTCAGTATACGAAGGATCTGCATCCATCAGCGAGTCCAGTGGAACAAGTGCCCCGCCTCGGATCAACTGTGCTGTCCAGGTTTCATAAGCCTGAGCCATTCCCGGAGGAGAACCGGCCATTACACCAGCCATGATCTTCTGACTGAGAGCGCTGTAATTGCCCATGCACACAGGTAGAATCTCAATGTCGTCATGCAAAGAGTTGAACTCTGCAATAAGCGAGTCTTCCAGAACATCACCAAGGGGACCGCCCATGGCGTGCCAGAACACAACCTGAACCTTATCGTTGCTCGAATCTGTCCCGGAGCCACATGCGCCGGTTAGAAGAACAGCCACCAGAATTGGAACTGAATACCTCAGAAAAACCCCTCCAGTAGTACGAGAGAAGAAACAGAAAAAATGTTAACATGTAATATACCCCCAAGCAGTGAAGAGTGAAGAGCGAATGAAAAATCAGAACAGAGGTTTCGATATGTATCAGCCGTGTAAATCGCTGTGATTGTGCAGACTCCATTTGACAGGTTGTGTGTATTTTCAACGGATGGCTGTTTCTTTACGCCGGGTGACTCCAACTCGGAAGGGTATGAAAGGAAATTCGAGCTTGTTCTTGAAGACGGAAGCTACAGAATCGATGACGGCCCGGGCTTCATATTATTTCCTCCAGTCAGAGAGCCCCTTACGACCACCTTTTTTATCTCCGTACAAGGCGTGTTTGCATCACACCGACGAATCACTATAATTCTGCTGTTATTCTTGTTACAGAAAAATGGTTGTTCAGAGCAGGTGGTGAATATCACTGACGCTGAAAAACGCAATGGAGAGGGATCAACATATGAAGAAGTTTGCTATTGCTTTAGCAGCAATTTTCGTTCTTGCTGTGGCCTGCGGGTCTGCTGGAACACCGGAACAGGTAGTTCAGAAGTTTATTGAAGCATGGAACAACGGAGACGGTGATGGCGTTGTCACCTGCATGTCATCAGAAGGTCTTGCAGAATTAGACGGATTTATCGAGATAATGAGAGCAGCTCCGGATGAGTCTGTTGCTCAGCTTGCCATGATGGGTCTTGAATTTACTCCTGAAGAAGTTGCCGACCTGACAGTGGGACAATTCCTTACAGCTATGCTCAGCAGCGAAGAAGCCTCTGCAGATATGCCTGATCTCTCCAACGTAGTGATCGGTGAGACTGTTATCGCCGAAGACGGCCTGACTGCTGTTGTTAATGTATCCGCTGACGGTGAAGAGGAAGAACTTGAGCTTATCCTCGAAGACGGCAACTGGAAGATCAGCAAAACTCCCTAGATTCAAACAGGGATATCTTTTCGGGGGCGCCTTGCAGGCGCCCCTTTTTCACAAGTAAAAGTAATCAACCATATAAACCCGTTAAGCCGGAAAGAATTTCGAGAAAAACAGTTTCATTTGCATCAACCATGCAAATGGCTATAATCGGCCAATGGTTTTGTTACCAGTTAAAGATTGTTCAGACTGGGTAATGTCTTTTACCCTGCGCTGAGCAGTGTCAATCAGGAGGGGTTTTAAGATGAAGAAGTTTGCTCTTGCTCTTGTAGCAGTTTTTGTTCTCGCAATTGCCTGTGGCGGCAGCGGAACACCGGAACAGGTTGTACAGAAGCTTATGGACGGCGTACAGAACGGTGACGGCGATGCTGTTATCAGTTGTCTTTCCGCTGAAGTAGTTACCGGTATTGATGAAGGTCTTGAAGAATTAAAGGCAGATCCCGAGGGAACTGCTGCCATGGCAATTATGATGGGTGTAGAGATCACAGCTGAAGAGGTTGCAGATCTCACAGCCGGTAAAGCTATCACAATAATACTCAGCAGTGAAATGATTGCATCAGAGATGCCTGATTTCAGCGCAGTTGAAATTGGAACAGCAACAATCGATGGTGAAACAGCGACAGTTCCTGTTACCATGGATGGCGACACTGAAGACATCGAGCTTCTTCTTGAGGACGGCGCTTGGAAAATCGGTGGCGACGGCATGGACTTCATGTAAACATTTCTTGTTTCAGGCGCCCTTCGGGGCGCCTTTTTTTGCTTAAACTAAATGCTTCTTCGCTTTTGCCTCACTTTGTGCAGCTTCCACCGTGTACTCTTTGTATATATCATCGATGAATTGTTACGATCCACGGCAGTTTCTTCGGCTGCTGAATACAACGCAGAAAAGGCTTATCTATGAAATACTTTCTTCCAGTAATTGCAGTAATTTCTTTATTTTCAATGTCTTGCAGTGCAGAGACCCCGGAACAGGTTGTAAAAACCTTCTTTGACGCATATGAAAATGCTGACGGCAATGCTCTGGTAAATTGTATGTCAGAGCAGGCTCTGTACGATGTGAACGACTACATCGATCTGCTGAACGAGACCCCGGAAGAAAGTTCCAGCTTCCTTGCAACCCTGGGCATCCAGATCACAGCTGAAGAACTAGCGAACATAACAGCAGGCGATTTTGTTACCGCTCTGTTTACAAGCCCGGCTTACTCGGATGATCTGCCCGACTTCAGCAATGCTGAATTTGGTGAAGCTTCGATATACGGAGACAGAGCACTGGTTCCAGTCACAGTAAATGGTATATCGGAGGAGATCGAACTTGTGCTGGAAAACCAGAGCTGGAAAATTGTCGGTTATGGAATGGAAATTCTGTAAACTAAAATAGGAAAAGGAGTATTCACAGTGAAAAAGACAATCCAGGTGCTGATTGCGCTTATGATCATCGCAGCAGTAGCATGCAGCAGCACACCCACCCGTGAAGCACCGAAAACTGTGGTGGAAAAATTTATAGACGCAGTATTCAATGAAGACGGTGAGGCTGTAGCCAGTTACCTTTCAACGGATCTTATCGCAGAATTCTGCGTGGATGGAAGCTTTGAAGCAATAAAAGCCAATCCGGAAATGTCAGCAGAAAACCTTGAATCCATTGATATCCATGTCACATCCGAAGAGATAGAAACAATGACGGAAACAGACTTTGTGACGCTGGTTTTTTCAAGCACTGTAATGTCAACACAGCTGGCGCCACTGGGAACCGTCGAGATCGGAGAGGCGGTAATAACAGGCTCCTCAGCAACTGTTCCAGTAACAACCGAGGGAAGCACGGAACTGTTTGAGCTTGTTCTTGTTGATGACAATTGGAAACTGAACAGCTTTATGTAAGCAATTCACAGCAGGCGTCTTTATGACGCCTGTTTATCAATCTTTGGATGCAGGGCAGGTTGTGGAACAAGCAGGGCATTCAGTTGCAGGTGCCGGTGTTGCTTTCTTGTAATCGGTCTGATAGAATCCGCTTCCCTTAAATATTATTCCTGCTCCGGAACCTATAAGTCTTCTTACCTTACCACCGCATTCAGGGCATTCCGTATCCGCTTCTGATGACATGCTCTGGAACTTTTCATACTTATTTCCGCACGCGTCACAAACGTAATCATATGTGGGCATTTTCTCCTCTTTCTGTATTCACAATTGCAGGAATTATACTACACGGGGCAACGCTGGAAGTTCCTCAGTTGTCATCCACTTTAATATTGCCCTTTGAAACCACAAGACCTGCAATGATCACAGGTATGAACTGAGTAGCGTGGAACAGAATAGCAAGTGCCTTAGCCTTTGGTTCCGGAATCCCTGTTATTGCCGGAAAAAGAACACCTATTGCATAATGAACTGTCCCTGCCCCCCCGGGTGTGGGAATAAGCATCCCAAAACCCGCCAGCACAAGGATCAAAGGAGGGTAGAACCAGTTCCATGGCATCTCCAGAGCATAAAATACCGGAACAACCGAAACACACAAAGACAACCAGACGCCAACTGTTAACGCTGATACCCTCAGCATTTCCGCAGGGTCTTTAAGAATATCAAGCCCTGTTGCGAAATCAAGCAGTATTTTCTCTATCTTTACCGCAGCTTTATCAAAATGCAGTTTGCGCAGGGGGAAAACAAGAATACGGGCAGTTCCTTCATGCCATTTCCTAAGGGCGATCAGAATGAACAGAATTCCGATATACCCGCAGCCTGCTGCAACCAGCCCTCCTCTGACCGCCTTCGCAAGAGAATCCCACATTGCAGTCATCACAACCAGGGTTAAACCGGTGAGGGCAAGTCCGTCAAACAACCTGGCAACTACCACAGTTGCGAATGAAGAAACAAAAGGAATACCGGTACTGCGTGAAAGAAGAGCAGACCGGGCAAACTCACCCAGACGACCCGGCAGTATGCTGTTAAGCATGAATCCGGTCAGCAGAGGCGGTGCAGCCACAGACTTAGTTACTTTCTTCATCGGTGCAAGAAGTGTTACCCATCTGTATACCCTGAACACATAGCTGGAGGCTAAAGCCGGGATCACAAGCAGTACATATCCCCATCTGGCACTGCTGAATGCACTCTTCAGTGCAGCCCAGTCTGTATTTCTGAATGTCAGCCATACGGTTAATGCGGCAATAAGTATTCCTGAACCCAGCTTAAGCGCCTTCTTATACTTTTTCTGCAAGAATTTCCTCCAGGCCGTAACAGATCGCATGAAATGCCACCAGCATCTGTTCCTGAGTATGGCTGGTTAATGGCGAACTGGATTTCCAGTGAAGGTCTGCCCAGCTGGGATCATCACAAAGCATGGAGGTAAATGCTATTACAAAAATTCCTCTTTCTTCGGCTACCTCTGCAGCTTTGAGTACATTCTGACTTGCACCACTGGTAGATATGGCAATAAGCACATCACCCTGTTTGCCCAGTGCTTCCACCTGGCGAGAGAATACATTTTCATAACCATAATCATTTGCCACTGCAGTGATCACCGCACTGTCCACGGTCAGAGCAACTGCAGCCATGGATATTCTTTCGCGTCTGAACCTGCCAACAAGTTCCCCTGCGAAATGAGAAGCATCAGATGCACTGCCTCCGTTGCCGCACAGAAGAACTTTACCGCCTCTTTTAAAACACCGGTTCAATTCTTCTGTGATACTCACAACAGACTCACTATCCATCCCTGCCATGAGAGCCTTTGTTTTCCCAATGTAGTCTTTTACAGCATTTTTTGCAGACATAATTCCATTACCTCTTCCAACGGCGGTAATTTGATACTTCTTTCCGTTCCAAGGGCTGACCATACTGGTCTGGGGGCCGGCAAGGCAAGCTGTGCCCAATTTGTTCCATGAACTGTACCTTTTCCTATTCTGTTCCTTACGGTACAAGCAAGTTCATACGGGGTCACTGCACCTGGGTTCACGCAGTGATACAGGCCGGATCTTCCTTCATCAAAAGCCATATTCACCAGAACTTCCGCAAGAGAGTCCACAGAGGTAAGACACGATGTCTGATCTGTAACGGCAGTGACAGTTCCCTCTGTAAGAAGCTTTCTTACTATCCATGGAAGCAGCCCCTTCTCTCCAAAAAGCCAGGATGTTCTTACAACAGAATTTCCGGGATACTCAAGAGCAGATGCCTCTCCGCGAAGCTTGCTGGAAGCGTATATGTTAACTGGCTCCGTGGGGTCGGATTCAAGAAGATACCTGTTATCGCTGCTTGTAAATACCTGGTCTGTAGATATGGTGATAAGTCGAACACCGGTATCCGCCAGATTCTTAACCGCCTCGTGATGCACTTTCTCCGCAGCATCCGGGTTCCTCTCGCAAAAATCCACATCGGTCAAGGCGGATACATTAAGAATAACATCAGGGTTCAAAAGGTGAACCGCTTTCTTTACGCTTCCCCGGTCGGTTACATCAAGATCAGGAAGATCAAGACCGACACCTTTACTTCCCAGAAGCCTCATTAACCTGGAGCCAAGCATTCCCCCTGCGCCTGCTACCATTACAGTCATTCGTATTTTCTCTGTTTCTGCAGTGGAAGTTCCGGCAGTCTCTCATCGTTAAGGATCATCTGTGGGATATCCTTTGTAAGAACCTGCCACTGTATCCTGGAATACTCTCCGATTGTTTTCTTCATCCTTGTGTCAATAATATGATCTCTCGGTGAGTGTGCGTCACTGCATATCGCATGGCTCAAACCATCTCTCAACAAACTTCTGGCCGTTGAAGCATACTTCTTAAATCTGAAAGAACGAGCACTGATCATAGATCCGCAACCCATTCTGGACAAGGTGATCAATCTGCTTCTCTTTCGCCTGCACCAGCCATAACGCTCCGGGTGGGCAACAAGAGGCCTGTACCCTCTGGAGATAATCCGCCTCAACTGAATAAGGGTTTCAAGCCAGGTGACAGAAGTGCTGAATTCCACCAGTACCCATCCGGTACCGGGGTATCTGATCTGCTCCATAAACTTGAGAGAACTACCGCTTATCATCAACTCTCCCGCAGTGAGGAAGTTAAGCTTTCCGGAAAATTCTTCCTCTACCTGATCCTGAAACTTAATAGACTTCTGCCACCTGGCCATTGCCACCCGGCTGTTCATTCTACACGAATAATGAGGAGTGAACACCACGGTAGAATCAGTTTCCAGGCCTGCCGACATTCTGGTTAGCATCTCTATTGCCTCAGCATATGTCTTTGCCCCGTCATCAACAGAAGGAACTATATGCGTATGCAGGTCTATTATTGACAGGTGCTCACTTCCTTCCCTTCGGCTATATTACCCAGGGGGAATATCTCAGGATGGGGGTAGCGGTGTCAAAATCGCTTTTTTTTGTAGTGCTTTGTTGTGTGTCTTCTTTGTCTGCAAGTACAGGAGAGACGAAAGCACTGGAACGGCTGGCAATTACCACGGATATGCTTGTTACCTCCGGCGAGAACATGGCCGGTGACGCACAAAGCGGAATGCTGGTACTGGGAGACACGGTTTCCATTGATCTCGTCATTGATCCCGAGTACAGTTACCAGTTTATTGTGTGGACGGATTCCGCGTTCAATTACATTGACTTCTGGCTTACTAACCCTCTGGGAGATATCCCGGGAAGCAATTTAGGCGATCATGCCACACTGGCCATAATGCCGGACTCTTCAGAAGCAGGAGCGTGGCAGCTGGAGATGGAACTGATTGAAGGCGCATACTCCGACACGGCTTATTATGCTGCAGCAATTTTCACCAGACCACGATCATCGCATTAGTATAGCCTTTACTGCCGTAACGCGGCCTCTCTTAAACTCTTCAATACGACTGAATCCGGCAGCGCGCAAACCGCATTTCATGCCGGGTATTCTTTCTTCTCTACCGGTGATGATCATGCAGCCGCCTGAACATAAAAGGTGTGCCCCTGCGAAAATAAATCTGTAGAGCAGAAGAGAGTCTCCCTGTCTGGCTTCCCGTCTTAAAGGGTCTGGTGAATGCCTGGAGTCAGTTACTGTATAGTAAGGTGGATTTGCCAGAACAAGATCTGCACAACCTTCCTTGAATATTGAAGAAACCATGCTGACGGAACACTGAACCGGTTGTCCTGCTGCCCTGTCAAACGATCTTAACGCCTGAATGGAAAGATCAATTCCTACTTTGAAAGCATCTTTCAAAGATGCATTCTCAAGAACGGCTCCGGTGCCGGTGCCAAGATCAAAACATACACTGCAGGGAACACTTCCTGCTAATTCCGCAAGAAACAGAGTGTCAGATGTTATCTCTCTGCCGGGAATAACAGTTAGCGGTAGTATGCTTTTGCCACGGCCCATGTGACCCAGCTGGTCTCCTCATGCCGAACATCGCGCCATTCCTGAACAGCCCATAGCCCGATGCTGTCCTCCACCATGTGGAACTCTGCTATCCCAACTGCCGGAGAGCCTGTTCCCGAGTGATAAGTCTGTGGAATGGTGATGTTGTACAACCGATAAATTGTGGCACTGTCTGCAGGCGCAGCCGGATCCGGATGGCTGATATCTATCTGAAACTCTGAGGTGACTGTGCTGTCCACCGGCACCTGGCCATACATGGCAGTTACAGTACTGGTTTCAACCGTTTTACTCCAGTCGTTGAAATTGTAAGAAGGATAGCTGTTTATATCATTTGTATCTGCATAGAAAACAAAAGATTCCGTAAGACAATCAAGGTAAAGAGCAGATCTTCCATTCAGCGCTGACTGCATATTCTCAACAACAATATCAGGGCTTGTAGGTGACAGCCATACCACCCCGGCGTTGGAAGGGTCTTCCGGAACACGGGGCTCGAAAAAACTGCACGAAGAAAAAACGAGAGCAGTTAAAACCGTTGCGGAAATTATTCTGTACATTGTTTCTGTCACATCCTCACATTAAATCCTACTGAAGCTTTCCAGTAGCTGTCCCGGCTGAAATTACTGTAGAATGTTCTTGTAATATTCGTGTTGAATGTTCCTCCCATGGCGGCGATAACACTGCGTATGCTAACATGATGGATGTGATCTATCGTTTTCATGTTCAGGGCCATCCTGTCTCTTACTGCGTACTCGTATGCATAGCTTGGCGTCAATCCCACACTGGATGAAACATGGAAGCCTGCATCAATTGTAATTCTGTTGTTCAGAGATTCCTCGGTACGCAGAAAAAGGTTGTCCTCGAAAGTTCCCTGGTCATTAAAAGAAAATCGGTGAGAGATGCCCAGCGTTGTACTGTCAGCGGCAACTCTGCTGAGAGAAAAGGATTCCTCGATCCTGCGAAAAAGCCTATCATCTGATCTGGCTTCGGAGAACATATACTTGGTGTAATTAGCTGTGATCTTCATGTACTGATTGATCTTCCAGTTATTTCCAAGCTCATATCTGTAACCGGGATGAAATGAGTAGGTGGATTCAGTTTTAGAGTTTGCGCTCTGGGAAGCCATAAGATAATAACTGCTTCTCTGTTGACCGGTCATGGCACAGGTAATAGTAAGCCGGGAGGAAAGAGGTATGCTGGATGATATCCCCAGAAGATCTCTGTATTCATCTCTGTCATAGTCGTGGGTATAAACGCTGGATGTATCTCCTTCATCAATCATTGTATCGTAAGAGTAAAGCTCTACAAGTCTCTGAAACACAACCCTGGCTCTGCCTGGAGTATATGAGAGTGTTATGTTCAGAAGCTTGTCATCTGTGGATTCATTCAACTGGTAGGAATCCTCCAGCCCGGATATCTCAATAATGTCCTCTCGCTCGGTTATAGATCTGGAAAAGGAGAAATCAAGCTCAATGTTTTCTGCCATCTCCCACATAAGATTCGATCGTAAAGCTCTGGCTGCCTGATCGTTGGTTCTGGGATCAACAGGCAGTGAATCAGGGAATATACTTCTGTAGTAGTCTCTGTCTCCGGACCAGCTCGTGCTGAAATCAATGAACACTCCAGGTATGATCACAGGAAGCTCAAGACTCTCGGAATGTGACCATGAATCTCCGAACCGATTTTCAAGAGAATCGGTTTCAATTATGGAGTTCCTGTCTCCGGATATTTCTGCACTGATGCTTCCCCCTCGGTAGTCGCCGGGGAAGTAGTAACTCATTCTGGCTGAGAGGCCATCAGAAAAGTTATTCCTCTCTGCTCCATATGAACGGCTTTCTTTGAAATTTACCGATGTATTTATTCCACTGAAAACCGTTTTGTTAACCGATGCGCTGACCCTGTAAAAAGTACCGTCATTGTTCCCGGGACCTGATGTTGTAATGTAGTCGCGGCGCTGAATACCAACGGCAGTGTTGGTTGTAAGCCAGCTGCCTCTGGAGTAGCGGATGGAACCTGTTGCGGATTCTGTTCTGTCATCTCTGACCCTGGAACCGTATCGATCTTCCATAGAGATGCTCTTGTCAAAGGAAGATGACATTTCTACACCGGTAATGGGTCTCCAGCTGATCCATCCTCTTCCTGTCCTGAAATCAGTGAACTGCTCGATGCCGTCTGATCTTTTGGCGGAAAAAGAGCCGCTGCCATTCAGACTTACCGTGGGGGAAATAGTTTCAGATGCCGAAAAACTGTTTGTTAATGTGGTAGTTTCCTTGAATTGCTCCATGTTCAGAGTGTAAGAAAAATCCCAGGCGAATGCAGTAAGAGCAAAAACCAGAACACAGTAAATATATTTCAAACTTTCGCCTTTCCAGCCAGCTCGGCAAATTTCTCCGGCTCAATTCTCTCAGCTCTAAGGTTGGGATCAATGTTGGCAGCCTCTAACATAGCCAGTGAATCGGTCTTTCCAAACACTCTGGTAAGACAGTTGATCACTTTTTTTCGTCTT
>JAOZLN010000276.1 GCA_029934845.1 Candidatus Sabulitectum sp. | reverse complement strand
TCCGATAATCAGCGTATATTGCAACCGTTCGTGCGGTTGCTAATGCCGGTGTTGCATTCCTTTGCTACGCAGGGAGCGCCATATTCCAGGCGATGCTCTTACTCGGTCACGCTTCTGGTGTTGCGCCATGACCGGAAAAGGGGTAATGTATACTTATTATCTTAGGAAGGGGGTATCAATGAGAACCATCAAGGGGACTCATTTCATCCAGCAGGAACACCCTGAGTTACTGAAGGATGAATCATCTCTTTCCGGCGGGAACTGTCAGGTTGCTGCATGGCCCAAAGATCAGACCGAAGCATCGAAATACATGAAAGAATGCTATGAAGACAGTGTCCCTGTCACTATTTCCGGGGCAAGAACAGGCATTACCGGTGGAGCTGTTCCTTTTGGCGGTGCTGTTATCTCCACCGAAATGCTCAAAGGCATTCAAGCCACATCCACCAGCAACATCATCCGGGTTCAGGCCGGAGAAACTCTGGACTCGGTTCAGGAATACTGCAGAACTGAAAGACCAGACATGTTCTACCCGCCGGATCCCACGGAAACCACGGCTTCAATCGGAGGAACAATTGCTACCAACGCTTCCGGTGCCGGCAGTTACAGATATGGCTCCACAAGAAACTGGATAGCTGGGCTGAAGGTTCTGCTTCCTTCCGGAAAAGCAATAAACATAAAAAGAGGTGACTACCTGTTCAGCGGTGGAAAACTTGAACACCCTGTTCTTGGAACCATCACATTGCCGAAGCTGGAAAAACCACAGCCGGACAAAAATGCTGCCGGGCTGTACATATTGCAGGATATGGATCTGATCGACCTCTTTATCGGCGGTGATGGAAAGCTTGGACTGATCTGTTCTGCCGATTTGATCCTGAGCAAAAAACCGCACGCCATTGCCAGTTTCGCCGTATTCTGCAATGAGAATCAGTTCTGGGAACTCCGCAGTGACCTGATAAGCTCAAATCTTCCAATGAGAGAATTAGAAGCAATGGCAGAAACCTGTCTGCCCTTTCTTTTGAAGAACACAGGAGAATCATATCCACAGGCAGAAGGCTGGGTTCTTTTTACTTCAATTGATGTGGCTTCCGAGGAAGAACTGGATATCATCCTGGAGACTCTTGAGATGCTTCTTGAAGAAAAAGGCATTTCAGTTGACAATACCTGGGGCGGATTTGATGAGAAAGAAAGAAAGCGATTGAAGGAACTGAGGCATCTGCTTCCGGAAACAGTGAACAGGATCATTTCAAACATTTCTTCAAAGAACAGTTTGATACACAAGATAAGCACAGACACTGCTGTGCCTCCCGAGAAGCTGGAAGAATACTACGAAACAATGAAAAATATTCTGCTGAATACAGGTGTAGAGTATGTTATTTTCGGGCATTCCGGCCAGGGGCACCTCCATGCAAACCTGATTCCTGTAAACAACGATCAATTTGCAAAAGCAAACCGCGCCGTGGAACTGATATCGATTGAAGCTGTTAAACTGGGAGGAACTGTAAGTGCCGAGCATGGTACCGGCAAGTTGAAAGCACCGCTGTTGAAGCTTATGTATTCCAGTAGAGAGCTGAGGGATATGAGCTTGCTTATTCAGAGAATTTCCAGCAGTTGAATACTCTTGTCAAAGCTTTCTGTACTGGTATATTCCCTCGGTCTTCGGACAAGGGTGTCACTTGTTTCGAGCCGGAGGTTTTCTAATAGGAATTGCACGAACCCTGAAGGAAACCGTTTCTGGAACATCTGTTCTGGAAAAACAAAGCCGGTTTCTGGCTTGTGGCACCCCTTTTAGTTCTGGTAACGATCAATCTGCTACGGTAAGATATCTTTCAAAACAATTCAAGATGAAGAAAGCCAGCCACTTAAGCTGGGCGATCCGTCTCTCTGATGGTACAGAGATTAAGAATGATGGCGGCGAATCCGGGTCAGGCAACTGCATTCTTGAGGTTATGAGAAACATGAATACAGTGAACTGTATGGTGCTTGTGGCAAGATGGTATGGAGGCAAACACCTGGGTGGCCTTCGCTTCAGGATCTACAGAAATACAACGAAGCAGCTGCTTACAGAATTCTCTTCAAAAAGGCAAAAGGATACCAATGGATAAACAATTCTTTATCTGTCACTCGAAAAATGACATTGACCTTGCGAAAGCACTGGTTGAAGAGCTTGAAGCCTGTGGCTACAGATGCTGGATATCCTCTGATAATGTTCCTGAAGGATCTGATTCTGAGAAACCTGTTAACCGTGCAATTCTAGAATCAGCAGCAGTTCTTTTGATCTTTACAGAAAACGCAAATGAGTCTTCTCGTATAAAAAGTGAACTTGATATTGCAGCAAACCGGAAAATACCAATTATTCCCTTAAACTTCAGACATGCTGAAATTTCAAGAAGCATAGAATATTATACCTACGCCCGGGAATGGATTGACTGCCGAATGAATCAGGCTACCACTCCGGAGATCACTGAAACTCTTATTAGCCTTGCAAAGGAACCACTACCCGAGATACAGCCATCTTCTATGGGCAATAAAAAGTGGATCGTGATCTCAGCCCTGCTGCTTGTTGTTGTATTGTCTTTCATGCTGTTCAGAAAAAACGGCATTCAAGCAAAATCAAACAATTTTATAAACATTGCTGTCGGCGGCCAGAATTCATGGGACTATGCTTCGAATATCATCGGCAGAACCGATGGAAGCTATATTTTAACAGGAGCCTGGGACTGGGGCTACTGGAGTGAAATATGGGTAGCATTCTTTGACAGTACCGGAAGCCTGACCTGTACATGGTCTGATTCAATAGCAGGTGAGTGCAAACCTCTTTCGCTTCCCACTGCTGAAGGCGGTTGCATAACGGTTTACACAAACTTTGCTGAAACCGACCAGTCAGGTTTTGTTTTCAGAGCAATCAGACTCGACTCAACTGGCAATGTTTCCTGGGAAATGCAACACCGGATAGATCACCCGGGTGGCGATCTGCAGGTACTTTCTGCCCTTGCATGGCTTCCGGACAGCATAGCTGTTGCTTCATTCATTGAACAATCCTCGGTAAATAGTCATACTCTTTACTATGCAAAATTTCCTGCTTCCGGCAGCGAATGCGAAACTTCTTCAGCACTCGGAATTGATGAAATACTCTGCGAGGCCACTTCAGATAATGGGCACATGCTGCAGATATCCCGCAGCCACTCCAGTGGTCAGGCTTCCTTCAGAGTGTTCAATTCTGACTGGCAGCAACTCCAGAACAAGCCAATTGATCTTCAGGCAGAGATCAGCTGCGTAGAATTCTGTTCAGACAACTCTGTAGTTGTTTCCTGTACATCCGCCAACAGTGAAGAGATGCTGTCAGTAGTAAAATTCTCTGAAGATCTTGAACTTGTATGGGAATCGTCATTTGATGGAACCATTCGAGGCTCAGTAACAGACATTGCCATTCTGCAGGACGGCTCTATTCTTCTTGTGGGATCAACCAAATCCAGTACTGCAGAAGGAACAGACGGAAGGGTGCTGTGCCTGAACAGTTCAGGCGATGTCCTCTGGGAATCAATTATTAACACAGGTGGTGACGATAATATTCTAACTCTGGATGCCGGTAAGAATGGATACCTGCTTCTGGCTGGTTCAACAACCTGCTTTGGCCAGAGAGATGCCTGGTTCATGAATATGACCACAGACGGCAAATTCACTGATTCCTGCACACTGGGACTTGATCTGTTCCGGGAAGACTGGGAATCCGGATTCATCG
>JAOZLN010000045.1 GCA_029934845.1 Candidatus Sabulitectum sp. | reverse complement strand
TGGAGTTTGCAGAACTTTCATCGCTCTCAGATGAGGATCTTAAAGGCAGAACCAGAGAGTTCAGGATCAGGCTTCTTCAGGGAGAAACTATTGAGGATCTTCTTCCTGAGGCTTTTGCTGTAGTAAAAGAAGCATGCAGAAGAAACATAGGAGTGTCCTGGGATGTCAGCGGGCATTCCACAGAATGGAACATGGTTCCATATGATGTTCAGCTTAAGGGAGGCATTGTACTTCATCGGGGAATGATCACAGAAATGGCTACTGGTGAGGGAAAAACCCTGGTAGCTGTTCTACCAATGTATCTTAACGGGCTTGAACTCAATCCGGACTGGACAGAAAAGGCAAGCGAGCATTACGGTGAAGATCACAGCAGTTGGATATTTGAACCTATTGACGGCATTCCTGTAGGAGCCGGTGCTCATCTGGTTACTGTGAATGACTATCTTGCCCTGCGTGACGCAAACTGGATGGGCCCCATTTACGAGTACCTGGGATTTTCCATTGGTTGCATTCAGGGTGGAATGACTCCTGATCAGCGTAGAGAACAGTACAATTGTGATATTACTTACGGTACCAACAGCGAGTTTGGATTTGATTATCTAAGAGATAACATGGCTGTACGACTGGAGCAGCGAGTTCAGCGAAGATATCACTATGCCATAGTCGATGAGGTAGACAGCGTTCTTATTGATGAAGCAAGAACACCGCTGATCATAAGCGGCCCTGTGGCCAGAAACAGAAACAGATACATAGAGTATCGATCTGTGGTTGCCAGGCTTGTTAGAAAACAGTTGGAACTTGTCAACACTATTGCAGCGGATGCCAATGATCTTTGGGACAAAGGAGATCATCACGATGCAGCAACGCTTTATCTGAAGGCAAGAAGGGGCGCACCCAAGCATCGCCGTCTTGCGAAGGCCATGCGTGATCCTGACAGGGTTGCAGCAGTAAAGCGCGTTGAGGGAGAAAGACTTCGAGACAAAAATATTCACCAGCTGGATGATGGTCTTTACTTTGCAATTGATGAGCGCGAGAAATCTGTTTCGGTTTCCGACCTTGGCAGAAAGCTCTTGTCTCCGGAGGATCCTGAATTTTTCCTTATCACGGATATTGGTGATGACATGGCTGAACTGGAAATTCAGGACATCTCCCAGCAGGAAAAGCTTGAGAAAAAGAAGCAGATCTATGAGAACCATTCTTCAAAGGCCGAGGCACTTCACAACATAGATCAGCTTTTAAAGGCCTTTCAGCTTTACGAAAAAGATGTGGAATATGTTCTGGATCAGGGGCGGGTTGTCATTGTTGATCAGTTCACAGGCAGACCGATGCCTGGAAGACGGTTCAGTGACGGGCTTCACGAAGCCCTGGAAGCAAAAGAAAATGTAGAGATACGGAACGAAACCCAGACGCTGGCAACAATAACCATTCAGAATTACTTCAGAATGTACAGCAAGCTTGCAGGTATGACTGGTACTGCTGAAACAGAGGCAGAGGAATTCGGAAGCATTTACAATGTTGATGTGGCTGTTGTACCCACCAACAGGCCAATTGCCCGAATCGATCACAATGACCGGGTATTCGGCACCAAGCGCGAGAAGTACGGTGCGATCATTGATGAGATAGCAAGAAGGCATGCATTGGGTCAACCTGTGCTGGTTGGTACTGTATCTGTGGAAGTCTCAGAGCTTCTGTCAAAACTTCTTAAAAGAAGAAAGATCGTTCACAGTGTCTTGAATGCAAAACATCATCAGCAGGAGGCGGAAATTATTTCCCGGGCCGGCCAGAAAGGCTCTGTTACCATAGCTACCAACATGGCTGGTCGCGGAACTGATATCAAGCTGTCTGAAGATGTGAAAGAATTTGTCTCTAACGAGGATGAAGCCGGTTTGTTTGTTATTGGCACAGAACGACATGAATCCCGCCGTATTGATCGCCAGCTCCGGGGAAGAAGCGGAAGACAGGGTGATCACGGAGGCAGCAGATTCTACCTTTCTCTTGAGGATGATCTATTCCGCCTGTTTGCCAGTGAAAAAATTATTGATTTCCTGAAGAAAAGTCAGGAAAAAGAGGGTGAGCCTATTGAGCATGCCCTTCTTACTAAATCTATTGAAAAGGCCCAGAAGCGGGTTGAGCAGTACCATTTCGGAATAAGGAAACACCTTCTGGAGTACGATGATGTTGTAAATCGACAGCGTGAAGTTATCTACGATAGAAGGCTCCAAGCTCTTACTGGAGAAGGCCTTGATGATGAGATCCGTGAGATGATCGAAGCTGTGATTGAAAACGAACTGATGGAATTTATTCCTGACGATTCTCAGCCCCACGAATGGAACATGGAAGGTGTTGTTGCAGGTCTTCGAGATATTTCCGGTGCAGTGTTTAAACTTGACGGAATAACGGATCAATTCAAAGACGCGGAAAAGCTCAGGCTGAAACTTGTTGATCTGGTAATGGATTTCTACGGTAAGAAAAGGGAGAAGCTCGGGGAACAGCTGATTCTCGATCTTGAGAAATGGTCTGTTCTTGGCTCTATTGATGCCAGGTGGAGAGATCATCTTTATGCACTTGATCATCTTAAATCCGGTATTGGACTTCGGGCTTATGCTCAGAGAGATCCGCTTGTAGAGTACAAGAAAGAAGCATTTAATATGTTCGAAGAGCTGCTTGATGGTGTTGACAAACAGGCAGTAAGACAGATATTATCTTTGTGGCCTGCTTCCAAAATTCAACGGCAGCAGAGCCCGGTTGGAAAAGCTGTTCATCCTGGTCTTAGATCTCCAGCCGGTGGCCCGGCATCAGGACCCGGCAGGAATGCAGAAGGTAAGCAGCAGACAGTGAAGCGGGATGATGAGAAAATAGGAAGAAATGATCCCTGCCCTTGTGGCAGTGGTAAAAAATACAAACAATGCTGCGGGAAATAAGTGGCAGTATCAAAGGAGGTTTGGTATGAGCGAGAAAGGCAAAGGAGAATTCTGGGCGTTCGCAGCTGGCTTGCTGGCTGGTGGAGTGGTTGCACTTCTTTATGCTCCTGCAAAGGGAGAAGAAACTCGTAAGAGAATCAAAGATGGTGCTGAAGATACCTATCACAAGGGTGAAGAGATGTACGGAAAAGGCAGAATTGAAGCAGAGAAAATTTACCAGGACGGTCGGGAGAAAGTGGAGAAGATCTATTCTGACGGTCGTGCAAAGGTAGAGGAAACCATCGATTATGTTCGTGATAAAATTCATACCGACGAAGAGGTAGAAGTAGAAGTAGAAAACGATTCCAAGGCCTAGAAGTGTGTCCGATATTGTGGTTGTGGGCCACGGCGCTGTTGGAATTGCGGTTGCCGTAGCCCTTTCTTCTTCTTGCAGTAATATCGTTCTTGCCGGTCCCAGAGGCACCCCCGAGAGCAGGATGGTGTTCACCTCTAAGGGGTACATTAACCGTTCTGCAGATATTCTGCATACAGCCATAGATCGTATCTCACACAGAGCTGTTATAGTTTCCGCCCTGAAAGCTTTCTCAATTCGAGACGCGGCTTCAGATATCAGAAGGATCAGCAACGGAAAGATACTCTGCCTGTCTAACGGAATGAATCTTGAAGAAGAGTGGGCTGATTTATCCGGGGAAGTAGAGTACGGCGTGCTATCCATGGGTTTCAGAAAGACAGGGCGATCTTCGGTATCCACTACCGAGGGGTTTGTCTACGGATGTGCCGGTGGTGAGATTGCCGGTCTTTTCGGCGATTCAGACATTCCCTTTCAAGAGGTTGCTGAAATTAAAGAGTTCAGATGGGCCAAATGGTACGCCAACAGCATTATCAACCCAATAGGGGCTTTGTCCGGTCTGCAGAATAACAAACTGATCGGTGCAGGTCTTCTGCCTTTGATCACAGAGCTTTCGCTGGAAGTTTCCAGGTTGATGCCGTCACATGGGTCAATAGTTAGCGGCGAAGAGCTACTGGCCTGGCTTCTGAAGAATTCTCCCAATAGATGCAGCATGCTTCAGGATGTAGAGAAGGAACTACCTACAGAGATCGACTTTCTTACAGGGCTGTGTGAAAAAAGGCTGCAGGGTCAGTGTCCAGCATCTTCTGTACTGACCTCTCTTATCAGAGCAAGGACCCGGGTTGAAAAGTGTTGAAGAAGATGCATTCTTATTCTTCAATATCACCCATATAGACATCCTTCTCAAGAAGTTTCCACACAGGGGTTCCTGTAAGTTTCTGAAGCTCTTCAAGAACACCGTGCTGGGCCTGGTCTATGAGTAGAGACTGCTTGAACATATCAATTGCCTCATCTTCCAGACTTCTTACAATGTACAGTCTGGCAAGGGCGTTGAGTGAAGTTGTTGTTTCAGGATCAAGTTCAATTGAACGCTCGAGAAACTCAATAGCTTTAATCAGCAGCTCTTCTTCATCAACATCTTCTCCGTGCAGTTCCACAGCCGGGATATTTTCAAGAATTGAGAAGCCCCATGCCAGCCCGAGACCCATATACGCTTCGGCATTTTCCGGATCAAAGTTAAGAATATCGTAATAAAGTGGGCAGGCGGCGTCCGGGTTATTATCCCGCATATAGATCTGAGCAAGACTGAGCCTTGCATCGACATCATCCTTGTCATTCGCTATCTTAATTTCAAGGTCAATCCGTGTGGATTTCTGGTCGCTCATCAAGGTTTTACCTCCGTTGAGTGGCTTTACAGTATGGCCTGAATTAAACATTTACAAAGCCGTCGTCAACCCCTGAATAGGAGAATGGTCTGAGAACTGCTGATCCTGTAAGCTTTCTTCATGGCGTTGGAAGGGCCAGAAAAGCCCTTCTAGAGCGTCTTTCCATCGCAACAATCGGCGATCTGCTGATGCATGTTCCAACCAGGTTTCTTGACAGAAGATCAATTACACCAATCGCAGAACTGCATCTGGGATCACAAGCAGTGGTTAGTGGAACCATAATTAGTGTTACCCGAAGACCAGCGGGAAGGGGGCCATCTCTTCTGGCGGTGATTGCTGACGAAAGCGGCAGTATAACCTTGACTTTTTTTAGATCCGGGTTCCCCGGATCAAAACTTAAAGAAGGAAGCAGAATTGTTGCATGCGGTGTGATAGAGTTCTTCAAAGGGTATACCATTGTTCACCCAGAGCTGTATTTCTCTAATGAAGCTGCGGATGCAGTAAAGGCACCGGGTATGCTTCCCATATACGGCCTTACTGCAGGTTTGACGCAGAGTGCAATAAGAAAACTGACTGCTTCCGCTATTGAATCTGTGAAGTCTTCACTTGTTGACATTCTCCCTTTGGATATTATCAGAGCAGAAGGGTTTGCCGGACGGTGGGATGTGTTCAAAGCGGTCCACATACCTGATTCTCCGGAACAGAGTACAGCTGCAAGAAGATTGCTTGCATTTGAAGAGCTGTACCTTTACAGATCTGTGTTGGCTGCCGCCCGGGAGAAAAGCAGCAGAGAACAGGGGATTCTGCTGACTTCAATTTCTCTGGATGATTTTGAGTCTACGCTTCCATGGCTCCTTACACCGGCTCAGAAGCGAGTTTGTCTGGATGTATCTTCCGATCTGTCCAGTGGCTCTCCAATGAGAAGGCTTGTACAGGGAGATGTTGGCTCGGGCAAGACGGTTGTGGCTGCATTTGCCTGTGTTGTCACAGCTCTGGCCGGGAAAACAGCTGCGGTTCTTGCTCCTACGGAGGTTCTTGCCAATCAGCATTATACCAGCTTTACCAGGTTTTGTAGCAGCTTTGGCCTGGAAGTTCATCTTCTTACAGGAGGAACACCTGATCGTGAAAGAAAACGAACAGGTGAAAAACTCAGAAAGAATCCTGGATCAATACTCATAGGTACCCATGCCATACTGGAAGACTGGGTGCCCGTTGATGAACTTGCTCTGCTTGTTATCGATGAACAGCACCGTTTTGGTGTTTCTCAGAGAGATAAGCTTCTTTCTTCAAGAAGAGTTAGACCACATGCTCTTGTTATGTCTGCAACTCCCATACCCAGAACGCTTGCAATGACATTTTATGGTGACCTCGACATTTCAATCATTGATAAACTGCCCCCGGGCAGAGGCACAACCCAGACCAGAGTTATCAGTGGTTCAGAAAAGGCAATTGTTTTCAAGTTTATGATGGAAAGGCTTCAGCAGGGTGAGAGAGTATTTCTGGTTTATCCCTTAAAGAAGGCCTCAGAGCAGAGCGACCTCCGGGATGCTGCTTCCGCCTATGAAACGGTTCGTTGCGGTCCCATGGCTGAGTTCGGAACCGGATTGCTTCACGGCAGTATGTCTCCCGGCGAGAAGGTAGCAGTAACAAACCGTTTCAGCACCGGTGAGATCGCTGTTCTTGTCAGCACAACCGTGATAGAGGTGGGAATTGATGTGCCTGAGGCTACTGTAATGGTAATTGCTAACGCAGAGCGATTCGGACTCAGTCAGTTGCACCAGCTCAGAGGCAGGGTGGGAAGAGGTGGGGGAAACTCGTGGTGCTTCCTGGTTCCCGGAGATGGAGCATCTCATGTCTCCCTTGAAAAACTCAGTTTGCTGGTTTCCACATCAGACGGCTTTGTAATTGCAGAAAAAGATCTTTCTATTCGCGGTCCTGGACAGGTGCTGGGAACAGCACAGCATGGCATGCCTGAATTCAAGGTTGCTGATCCAGCCATTCATAAAGAACTACTGGCTTTTGTAAGTAGCATGGCTCCTATTGGTTTAGAGAATATACAAAGATTACTGAAAAGTCAGTTGTGGAGGTACAGAGGCATGGAGTTGCCCGGAGTATAAACAGGGGCTTGACACCGCCTCTCAGACTGTTACTTTTATGTATTGCAGTGTGGGTTTATCAAACGATTATTTCTTGTGGCCTTAAACAGTCACTGGGGGGGGTATGGCAGCAAGCGAAAATGCTAGGATTAAGCGACTTATCAATTCTGCCGAGGAATTAGTTCAAAAAGGCGAGAGGCAGAAGGCGCTGACCGAATTGCACAAAGCTCTTGATATTGATTCAGGTAACCGGTCTGTTAAGAAAAGGATCTCAGAAATAGAGCGTGAAGTTTCAGCAATGCGTAACTTCAAAAAGACCAGAGATTCCCGAACACACAAAACCGGGAACTCGGTCAGCTCAGGTGATTTTGTTGATGAGTGTATCACAAGATCAGAAGACGCATTCAGGCAGGGTGATGAGGTTCGTGCTCTTCAGGAGCTTGAGCGAGCCAGGCACCACGATCCGGATAACAAGTTGGTCAGACGCAAGATCGTCATGGTAAGACGGCAGATTAAAACAGACAATCTGTACGATCTTGCGCTTACAAAGCTTGCCGATGACGATGTTGTCACAGCTGTTAAGAACGCCAGGATTATTTTCAATACCTGGTCCAGTGCCCCGATTCTTTCAGCCCTTCTTGACAAGATTGAGGAATTCAAACCTCAAGATGCCGAGTTGGATGTGGAGGATGTCGAGGATATTGAAGATGACGAATTCGAAGAATTTGAAGAAGTTGAAGAAGTTGAAGAGAGTGCTGCCCCTGTCCAGGAGAAAGAAAGAACTTCTCCTGCAGATGCTGCAATTATCTCTATCAGGGGAAAAATTTCACGCAGCGATTTCTCAAGTGCACTTACAGAAGCAACAAAGGCCAGGAAAAAGTATCCGAAGAACAAGACCATAAAAGAACTGGTTGAAAGGCTTGAGAAGCTTTCAGGAAAGAAGAAACCTGCTGTTGTTCCAGTTGCAAAGACAGAGGAACCGAAAGATAAGCCTGCAGGGAAGAAACCCATGGGGCTTATTGTTGCAGCGGTGGTAGCAGTGATCCTGATCGTTGTATTCGTTGTTGTCAAACCATTTGGCGGCGAAGATGGGGAAGCAGTTACAGTTCCGGTTGAAGAGGAAGTATTTCAGCCTTACAGTGTAGCTTACACTGTGGACAGCGTTGAAACCTATTCTGTTACAATTGATGGCCAGGCTGCCAGCATTCTTCTCGATGGTTCTTTTGTCGTCGAAGGATCTTCAGAAGCAGCCAGAATTATCGAAGTACGCTCTTCGGGTTTTGAAACATACAGAGAAGAGGTAGTTTTCCAGAGTGGTGAGGAATCAACCATATCAATATCGCTGGATCCAATTGGAACCAGTACTGTACAGGTTGTGCTTCAGGCAGATGGTGCAGACTCTGAGCAGGTTGTATGGCTTGTGGATGGTGTGGAAGCTGACGATTCAATTGACCTTCTCACAGGTATGCATGTTTTCCAGGCTGTTCAGGAGGGCTTTAACTCTAATCCTGAATCGATCTTTGTAGATTATTCTACCGGTGAGCTTCAGATCTCTCTTGCTCTTCTTTCCCAGGAAGAATCACAGGTCACCCTTGCTCTTGCTGGAGATGTTCCAGGAACTGGAGCATTTTTTATAGACGGTGCCAGAGTTGGTTCCGGTGTACGCAGGGTCAGCGAAGTCTTCCCGTTCGGAACACATTCACTCAGGGTCGAGGTTGAAAATTATGAGAGCTGGTCCAGAACTATTACCCTTGACTCCGAAGGATTCAGCGCAACAGTATCTCCCGTAGCAATCGCTACAACAGGAAGACTCATGATCGCTCCTGAACCATGGGCCAATGTATCAATAGATGGTGTTGGCGTTGGGCAGACACCCATGGCGCCAATCGATCTGGAAGAGGGTGCGCATACGGTTGTGCTTACAAATCCTGACTATGAAGATCAAACCAGCAGTGTCACCATCACAGCAGGAGAAGATTCCAGTATAAGATACACTGCTGCAGCAGCTGAACCGGACCAGCCGGAAGTGATTGAAGAGGAGCAGCCGATCATACCTCCGTTCCCTATTTCACAAGTTGGACCACAGGTGCCGGGGCTTGCCAGTGAAATGGGCGATGTTCACGGCTATGTTCTGCTGGATGTTCTGGTTGGAACCGATGGAACTGTTCAGGGAGTTTCAATTGTAAACGATGAACTTGGGCTTGGCTGCGGTGCTGCAGCAGAGGCGGCAGTAAGGCAGTGGGTATTTAATCCTGCTTCTCAGGGCGGAGTACCTGTGGAAATTACAACCCGGGTTCAGGTTCGCTTTGATGTAGAGTAGGTATGTACAGGAACACAGACAACTGGATTCTTCACTCGGACGTGTACGAGACCGGTACGGGGTTTGAGCTTTTTGTGGATTTGCCGGGAGTTCAGCGTGAAGATATTGAACTGGAAGTTACACCCCTTACAGTTAAACTGTGGGGGGTACGAAAAATGTTGTGCAAGGGAGCAACTGCACTTGCAATAGAAATACAGACTGGCAGATTCCAGAGAGAGATCCACCTGCCCTACAGGGTAAATACGGCAAGTGTATCTGCTGAACTTAAATCTGGACTACTTCACATCAAGCTTGTAAGACTGAAACCGGTAAAAGTTGTGGTGCCTGTGCAGTCAGAGGAAGACTAATGACAAAAGGCGGAGATGTCCCCGAAATAATACCGATTCACCTGTTCAGTCAGGGCATACTTATGCCCTACACAGTTCTGCCCCTTACCGTGACAGACCCGGATATGATCGAGATGATCGATTATGCTGTGAACGGTGACAAGATTATCGGCGTGGTGGCTGAATCACCATCCGGGGTCAGGTACTCTGTGGGTACTGCAGCAGGAATAATGAAGTTGTACAGATTCCCTGGAGATGTGGTAAGAGTTACACTGAAGGGATTGTACAGATTCAGGATCATTGAAGATCTGGAAATAGACAATGTGTCCAGCGCCAGGGTCGAGAGACTGACCACAACTTATCCGGAAGATGCTGATGAGCTGGAAGCCTGGCGCAGGTCAATTGAACTGCAGCTGCGAAAGATCATGGAGCTTACTCCCGGGATTCCAGACGAGCTTCAGCTTATTACTCTTCTCCGTGATCCGGAAAGACTTGGTTATGTGGCAGCCAGCGGTCTTGAATCTTCAGTGATCCGAAAGCAGGATTTCCTTGAGGAGAACAGTATTATTCTCCGGTTCCGGTTGCTCAGGTCCATGATGAATTATGAGATTCAAAGACTAAAGCTTCGAGAACACATTGAAGGCCAGGTCCGGATGGAAATGGAACAGGATCAGAAGGAGTATTACCTGAAGGAAAAGATGAAGGTAATACAGAAGGAACTTGGTGGTGGACCTGTAAATCCTGATGTTGTTGAGCTTTCTGAAAAACTTGCGGGGAAGGAATTGCCTGAAACTGCTGCAGCTGCTGCTCAGGAAGAGCTGAAGCGGCTTTCAAAGCTGCACCCTGGTTCTCCCGAGGCAGGTGTGGCCAGAAGCTATATTGAATGGATCCTGCAGCTGCCATGGATGGATAGAACGAAGGATCGTCTTGATATTGCCGAGGCTGAAAGAATTCTTAACCAGGATCATTACGATCTGAAAGATGTCAAGGAGAGAGTTCTTGAATTTCTCGCAGTTAGAAAGTTGAACCCTAAAGGAAAAGCACCCATTATCTGTTTTGTTGGTCCTCCCGGAGTTGGGAAGACCAGTATGGGCAGGTCTATTGCAAGAGCACTTGGAAGGAAATTTGTACGGTTGAGTCTTGGCGGGGTCCACGATGAGGCAGAGATAAGAGGGCACAGAAAAACATACATTGGTGCCATGCCCGGAAGGATCCTTCAGGGTCTCAAGGAAGCTGAAACATCAAACCCTGTATTCATGCTTGATGAGATTGATAAAATAGGAAGAGATTTCAGAGGTGATCCAACATCTGCTCTTCTGGAGGTGCTTGATCCTGAACAGAATTTCTCATTCAGAGACAACTACCTGAATACTCCTTTCGATCTAAGTTTCGTAAAATTCATAACAACGGCTAATACACTGGATACGATACCAGGCCCTCTTCGGGATAGAATGGAGATCATTCGCATTCCAGGCTATACCGAAGATGACAAATACGAAATTGCAAAAAGATACCTTGTAAAAAGGCAGGTTACGCGAACCGGCCTTACCGGTAAGCTTATCAGGTTCAAAGAGAGTGGCCTCAGATGCATTGTGAAGAGGTATACCCGTGAAGCAGGGGTAAGAGAACTAGAGCGTTCCATCGGTGCGATCTGCCGGAAGCATGCAGTGAAAGTAGCCGGTGGTGCAGGCTCAATGATAACTGTCACTGACAGTGTTGTACCCGATTATCTGGGTTCCTGGAAGTTCACCAGAGAAACCAGCTTATCCAGGCCCTCTGTTGGAGTTGCCACCGGTCTTGCATGGACTGCGGTCGGAGGTGAGATACTTATGATAGAAACTCTGCTTCTTCCGGGAAATGGGAAGCTTATTCTTACAGGGCAGCTGGGTGATGTTATGAAAGAGTCTGCTCAGGCCGCGTTGAGCTGGATCAGGGCGAACAGAAGAGATCTGAAGAATGACCCCGGGGAATTTGACATACATATCCATGTTCCTGCCGGTGCAACCCCCAAAGACGGCCCATCAGCCGGTGTAGCGATCACTGCCTCCATACTCAGTGCTTTAAGTGAGAAGCCAATACAGAACCTGACAGCAGTTACCGGAGAAATAACCCTTCGCGGTGCTGTACTTCCCGTTGGAGGCGTAAAGGAAAAGGTTCTTGGAGCTCTTGCAGCAGGCATTGAAAAAATTCTTCTTCCAGTTGAGAACATTAGAGATCTTGAAGATGTTCCTGAAGCCCAGAGAAACGCACTAGAGTTTGTGCCGATCTCTGAGATAGGTCAGGCATTGGATCATTTAATTATTTGGAGTGACTAGCTTGATGAAAATATATTGTGTTCTGATCACAATCCTGGTATTTGCAGTTGCCTGCGGCAATGAACCAGTTGATGTTATGGTTGCAGCAGACGGAACAGTTGCTACTGGAAAACTTCTTTCCATTGATTCCGGGAAGGCTGTTCTTTCCGGTGGAACGATCGATGTTCCAGATAACGGAAG
>JAOZLN010000275.1 GCA_029934845.1 Candidatus Sabulitectum sp. | reverse complement strand
AGCATGGAACAGAGAAGAAGATTTTTCTCTTCACGGGCTGATCTTCAGTGCTGCCGGTCTTGAACAACTGCCAATAGGCTGGGAGCAATTGTCTATATTTAACTTCAAGGGGAACTCCCCCGACCCCATGGCCATGGACATTGTGGCAGAAGCCTGGGCCCGACGGATGATCCAGCAGGAAAACCCTGTTCTAAGAGACAGTTTCTACATGAAGGCGATAGAATTCTCAGCAACACCAATTACCAGGAGAAGAATTGAAAATATCCGAGAAATTTTCTGAATCAGTAAGGCTCTGCTGGTTGCTGACTCTTATTGCAGTGCTTTACTCTGTTACCCCCATACACAACGGAAATATTTTCTGGCATCTCCGTAATGGAATAGACATAGTTGAAACAGGAGAGATCAGAACAGCAGATCCCTTCACCTGGACCAGGCATGGGGCTTACTGGATACAGCACGAATGGCTTGCTGAAGTTGCACTGGCTCTTTCATGGATACACATCGGTGAAGCAGGGCCGGTACTGTTAAAGGCTCTTTTTATTGGACTCTCGATTTTCTTTGTATTCAAGGCATCCGTAAAGAATGGAGCAGATCCGGGGCTGGCCTTTGTTTTCGGTGCGCTATGGCTCACACTGGCCCAGCCAAGGTGGATAGCCAGACCTCACTTCTTCAGCATTTTCTTTTTCTCTCTTTACCTGTACATTCTTTCTTTCAGGTTCAGAAAACCGTGGAAACTTGCTCTTATCCTTCTGCCTGCTCAGATCCTCTGGGTAAATGTTCATGCAGGGTTTGTTATGGGTCTGTTTCTGGCTTCGGTACCGGCAATGACCAGACTACTCTCCGGCAGATTCAAAGAATTCGGGAAATGGCTTCTTCCACCTGTGGCACTTCTTCTTGCCTGCGGAATTCATCCTAATGGTTTCAGAACTCTGGAATACCTTCCTGCTTTTCTTGCTCAACCTTTGTTCAAACAGTCGATCCGGGAATGGTGGAGTCCATTTGACCCCAGATATGCTCCGGAAAAGGCTATATCACGCACTGCGCTGCTGTTCTCATTTCTAACACTTGGCACAACTGCTCTTCTTGTGCGATTCTCAAAAGGAATTAACCGGGGAAAACTTCTTGCCCTTTCCATGCTGATTGTTGCAACGGTGTTCGCTGCCAGGAACGGAGAACTGCTGGCCCCTGCCATGCTGGCCTGGGTCCCTGCAATGCTTACGCTGAAAATTCCTGAAAAAATCAGCTACTTTGCGGCACTGATCCTGCTGGTTATCCCTTTCACCTACGGAGTTCCAAGGGAAATAGGGCCACCGAAAGAACTGGGTGCCTATGTGGACTGGACGGTGTATCCAGTCGACCTTGCCAACCTGCTGGAAGAACACCCGCCTCTTCTTGAAAATGCTATTCTCTTCAACACAAACGAGATATCCGGATACCTTGAATACCGATTCGGAGAAAGATTCCCTCTGTTTGTCGATGGAAGATGTCTTCTTTTCCCGGAGGCATTTCACTGGGATTATCTTATGATCACAGAAGCCCCTGGTGAAGGATACAGATCGTTGCAGTACAACCTTTTTCACCGGTACGGCTTTAACCTTCTGATCTACAACACCAGGAATCCTAATTCCTCTGTTTACCTTGCGGCAAAACTGCCCGAATGGGTTCCAATACGCATTGACGGTTTAACGAGCACTTATGCCAGCTGGGATCTTCTGCGGGAAACAGAACTTGAATCACTGGCCTTCAGGTATTTTGATCCGCTTGATCCATCAGAATTTCTCACCACTCCTCTGTACCTGATCCCGATGTTCTCTCTGGATGAGCTGAAAAGGCAGAGGGATCAAACGGGTGCACAGATTCTTGATGTTGTTGTTGAGTCTATTCACTTCCGCCAGGATCCCACCTTCGCATCAGTCACTGCAGACAACCCTGGAACCTGGTCTTACACCCTGGACTGCTGGAATGCATGCAGAGCAGGTAACCTGGAGTCAGCCGCTGTAAGTGCGGAGCTTACTGGAGACCCTGCATTACAGGCAGCAGTTTCTTATCTGCAGACCGGCGAACTGCAAACAGGTGAAGGAATAATCGGCATTACCACTGATATAGCACAGTCACAGTGGGTTGAAAGAACTACTCTGATCACTGCCCTCTGGGTAACGGGGCAACAGACTGAAGCCCTGAGCATGGCTGACTGCAGCATGGATTCTCTTCCTCCATGGGGCATTGCTCAATGCGCGTGGTTATATTCCCTGTCCGGGCGTCAGGAACATGCGGAAGAGCTTACAGAGCTTGCTCTGTCAAAAGCTCAGGGACCTGTGATCATGGAAAAAGCTGCCAGGGTTTTTCGTACTGGCGGTAATTACCTCCAGGCCATAGAATTCTGCAGAAGGGCACTGGCCATGGCGCCTGCTTATGCTGAAGCCAGACTTTTACTGGCGAACAGCCTGTGGGAATTGAATAGAATTGAGGAAGCAGGGGTTGAATACCTGTGGTTTGAAGAAGCCGGCATGCCTTTACCGGAGTATGCGCGGGAAAGGCTTCTGCTTTTAAAAGAACTGGGAAACATTTAGACGCCGACTGGCGGGGAGGGAATATAGATGTCGATCAAAAGCAGGTTAAACGAGTTTGGTACCAAAGTACAGAATCTGTTCAAAGGCGGCGGTGATGTCGCACAGGAGAAACAGAAAAAGCGAGGCAAACTTACAGCGAGAGAAAGAGTTGACGAGATCCTTGATAATAACTCTTTCCTGGAGACTGACCTTTTTGTGGAGCATTCCTCTACAGATTTTGGAATGGACAGAAAAAAACTTGCAGGAGATGGAGTAATTACCGGGTACGGTAAAATTGATAACCGGCCTGTTGCCATCTTTGCCCAGGACTTTACCGTTGCCGGAGGCTCTCTCGGCAAGGCTCATGCTGCAAAGATAGTAAAGGTAATGGACGGTGCCGGAACAAAGAAAATTCCCTTGATCGGCATCAATGATTCCGGTGGTGCCAGAATTCAGGAGGGTGTTGATTCTCTGTACGGATACGGAGAGATCTTCCTGCGAAACACAACCTTCAGCGGTGTGATTCCTCAACTTTCCATAATACTTGGCCCGTGTGCAGGTGGTGCAGTTTATTCACCGGCGCTTACTGACTTTGTTTTCGTGGTCGAAAAGATCTCCAATATGTTCATCACCGGACCTCAGGTAATTAAAACTGTTCTTGGTGAAGATGTTTCCCCGGAAGTGCTCGGCGGAGCAAAGACACACACAACTGTCACGGGTAATGCTCATTTTTACGCACATACAGAGGTCGAAGCCTTCCAGCAGGTAAAAAGACTCCTTAGTTTCCTGCCTGCAAACTGCCTTGAAGACCCGCCTGTTTACAAGTCTGCTCCACCACTTAAAGACCTGACAGACAACATCATTCCTGATAACCGCAGAAAAGCCTACGATGTAACCGATGTTATAAAGGGTCTGGTTGACAACAGCGACTTCATGCAGGTTCATGAGCACTACGCAAAGAACATCGTTGTAGGTTTTGCCAGGATTGCCGGTAAAACAGTGGGCATAATTGCTAATCAACCCAGATACCTGGCAGGAGTTCTGGATGTAAATGCTTCAGATAAAGCAGCAAGATTCATCCGTTTCTGCGATGCATTCGGTATTTCACTTCTGACAATGGTAGACACACCAGGCTACCTGCCCGGAGTTGACCAGGAACATGCAGGCGTTATCAGACACGGAGCCAAGCTTCTTTACTCT
>JAOZLN010000274.1:1707-3774 GCA_029934845.1 Candidatus Sabulitectum sp. | reverse complement strand
AGGAGTTTACTTCGTTCGCGCTACCATCAATGGTGGTACCGTTTCCAGCAGAATGACTGTTGTAAGGTAACAAAGCGATAGATTTCAGGAAAGGGCGCCTGGCAGGCGCCCTTTCTGCGCGTCGGGAAGAGTAATCGGGGTTGTTTTCAACCAGGTTCTTTCGCATTATCCTCTTTCGGAATAGTTAAAGAAAACAACGGAGGTAAGGAATGAAGTTTCTTTTTCCGCTGATTATCGTTGTCTGTATTGTTGTCAGCTGTTCAGACAGCGCAGGCCCTGAAGAAGAAGGTGAGTACACAGTTTTATCACCGGAGAACCCTCAACCCGGGGGAGATAGACTTTTCGGCATTAATCCTTCCGAGAGCAGTGAGGGCTTTTTCCCTGCGTTCGAGCTGGCTGTGGAAGCCGGGTTACAGGTAACAGAGATCAATCTTTCCTGGGATCAGATTGAGACTTCTCAGGGGGTATACGAAGACCCGTACGGAGTACTTGAGGCAATAACATTCTATGGTTCTGAAGATGTTGAGGTGCTTCTTACAATTGCAGTGATCAATACAGTAGTAAGAACGGTTCCTGACTATCTTGACGGCTATGACTACAACTCTCCCGAGGTGATCCAGGCTTTTGACAACATGATCGAGTGGGTGCTGGGTCAGATATCTCCAACTGTAACAATTGCTGCTCTTTCAATAGGGAATGAAGTGGATATTCTTCTTGATGGCTCTGCCCAGTGGAGTGATTACGAAAGTTTCTTTCTTGCTGCTGCAGCCAATCTGAACCAGAACCATCCGGATCTGCCTGTGGGTGTGAAATGCACAGTTATGAACGGATTATTCAAGGGTGAAGCTGGTGAGATACAATCTATAAACCAGTTCACCGATATGATAATGCTGACCTACTATCCACTGGACGACTGGTTCAGCGTACTGCCGGCTTCTGCTGTTCATGAGCATTTTGATCAGGTAGTGAGCTATTTTCCAGAAGGGGAAATATGGATAACCGAAGTAGGGTATCCCTCAGGCCTGCAGTGCAACAGTTCCGAAACCAGCCAGGCTCATTTCTTTCATGAAGTGTTTACAGCGTGGGACGATCACAGGGACAAGATCGATTTTCTTCTTATCGACTGGCTTCACGAGGCCACGCCGGAGCAGGTGGCAGAGTGGGAGTTGTACTACGGCTTATCAGACCCTGCATTTCTTGAGTTCCTTGCCACGCTGGGGCTTCGGAACTACGATCACACAGACAAATACGCATGGGTTCAGCTTCTTGCAGAGACAAATGCCAGGGGATGGAATTAATAGCACCGGGTGTTGTAACAATTACAGTTTGTGATGCTGCTCCACATGGGGCACCAGGGAATGGGGCTTTTCAAATCCATGGGAATTCATAAGTGATTCATTACCCATAACGGTTCTGGATTTACCATCTGCACAGATTTTCCCGTTGTTCAGAAGAATTGTTCTTTCGCAGGTTTCCAGCAGGAATTCCAGATCATGCGAGGCAATCACCAGTGTTTCCTTTGAATCTTTAAGAAACTTGATCAGTTTCCTTCTTGCCCTGCTGTCCAGACTTGATTCCGGCTCATCAAGCACCACAACGGTTGGGTTCATTACCATTACTCCCCCTATGGAGATCATTCTTTTTTCCCCGCCGGACAGATTGTGTGGAGGTCTTTCAGCCAGATCCAGCATATTTATTCCTGCAAGATATCTTTCGATCATGGAGTCAGTTTCTTCCCGGGAATAGCCCAGGTTGATCAGACCGAAAGCCATATCATCTTTCACTGTGGGGCAGAACAGCTGATCGTCCGGGTTCTGAAAGACAAAGCCGAGATTGCTGTTAAAGCTTCCGGTTCTTACAGCAGAATCCAGAACAGATAGAGAACCCGAGTTCGGGGTAAGTATTCCAGCAAGAAGCAGGAACAGAGTTGTTTTGCCAGACCCGTTGGGCCCGATAACCCCTACCTTTTCACCTGGCGCGATCTCAAGATTGATGCCTTCAAGCAGTGTTGGCTGCCCTGGATAGAGGAATGTCAGATCCTTTATGGATATGTGTGTGCTTTCTACG
>JAOZLN010000274.1:0-1697 GCA_029934845.1 Candidatus Sabulitectum sp. | reverse complement strand
TACGGGATTAGAATTAATCAATAGTTATCTCCAGAATTACCAGCATTGCAGATAGACTTACAGTAAGAAGAAACATAATCATGCCGGAGGTAGAGTATCCATTATCGTCAATGCGAACATTCTTATGGGTAAGATCACCTCCGTAGCCTCTCATATGCATTGCGTGAAAAACCATCTCGGATTGCTGGAATCCCCGTATCAGAAGCGTGGCTGCTGCTGGAACTATTACTCTGAATCTTTTAGATATGCTTCCACCAGGCGCATAGCCTCTTAGTTTTCTTGCATTCTTCATTTTTCTGTAATCCTCACCGATTACCATAATGTATCTGCCGGTCATAATGCCTATATCCACCAGGATGGATGGAATAAGCATTCTTTTCAGTTTTACCGATAATCCGGACAAGGGAGTGGTGTTCACCATGACAATTCCAATGGTGATCACACTTAATACCCGAATGCAGGTATTTACTGCAAGAATTGCCCCCTTTGCTTTAAGAGCAAAAGGACCGATTCTTGCCAGAGATTCACCTTCTGAAAAAAGAATCAGGAATGTGCTGACAAACAGCAGAAAGAATACCGGTGCCCTGAGCCTTGAAAGCAGCAGCGATACCCTGATGCCGGAGCCAATGAACAGCGCAGCTGCTATGCAGGGCAGCAGGAACATCAGGCGCTGGTCTCTTATGAAAGCCATGGACATCATAAGAAGAAACAGGCTGGGAATTTTAAGGGTTGTATCCCAGTTCTCAAAGGTTTTCATTCGGGCATTCACTGAAGACATTCTATATCAACATATCCGGTTTGACTTTCAGCAGGAACCTGACAACAAAAGCTGTGAAGAATCCTTCTGCAAACGCTAAAGGAAGATGTGCAACCGCCATGGCAAGAATGCTTGATAGTTCTATGCCTTTGTCGATGTGTTCCGGCATGGTCAATATAAGAATTGAACCAGTAAAGATCACTGCAATAGATACTCCCACAAAGCCTGCAAAGAAACCGGGAAGAAGAGACATATTCTCTTTGTGTTTTCCTCGCAGCAGGCGGTACACAGCTCCGGCAAGCAGTGCAGCTCCGCCCATGGAAAGAGCATTTATTCCCAGGGTTGTGAAGCCACCGTGGCCGAACATTGCTGCCTGGAAGAACAATCCGGCCAGTATTGCCGGGAATGATATCCAGCCCAGCAGAATTCCCATAAGACCTGCCAGAATAGGGTGAACGCTTACCGGAGGTATGGGGATGTGTATCCATGAGACCACGAAGAAAGCTGCTGCCATCACCGATGCTCTTGAAACAACTCTCGCCGAATCTTCACTGCTGCTTCTGGCTTTCTTTACAGAGAGCCAGGTAAGAAATGCAGTTCCAGCATATCCGGCAATGCACACCTCTGCTGGCAGCATTCCGTCAGGAATGTGCATTCTGACCTTTTCGCTTTGAGGCGAAGAACAGAGCGGTGCCAACAAATCCCCAAACAACGCACACCGACATCAGTATGATCTGCAAAGCAGTAAAAGCCCCCTGCCCGGACGTTATCCCGGAAGAATCAGCCAGAGAGAAATGAACAATGTCTCCGTGTCCCGCTTTCCTGACCTGCACATCCCATGCGAGAGACTGCTCTACATCCGGCAGGAATGTAAATTTCCCGTTCTGGTCAGTCAATCCGCTGGTGTACGGTACCGATGGTGCTGCCGCAGAGAATACAA
>JAOZLN010000273.1 GCA_029934845.1 Candidatus Sabulitectum sp. | reverse complement strand
AGAAAAGCCGTAAGATCACCTGTAAGCTGATTCAGCTTGTTATTATCTGCTCGTCCAGAGAAGTGCTGCTGATTGAAGAAGTGAAATAAGATTTTACTGCCCTGTGGAGATCTCAGATCTGGTTCAGCACAGCCGGATTCATAACAGGGTACTCTGCAGCCGATTCCAGCAACTCTTTGCTGAGGGTGCGTTCAATAATCATACAAAAGAATACATGGCTTTTATGTAAATATCAAGTTGAACTTTTGATTTGCATAAACATTATTCATGTTTACCCGACATCCTTCTCTATGACAATGCATATAAAGCCACGATTAGTACTGCGTGACTCTGATGTTGTTATAGCCCTTCCTGGTGCAAGCTGAAAAGGTACTACGGCTGTTTCACTGGGTTCCTTACATAGGATTAACTAAATGCTTATTCAGCACATCAACAATTGGTCTGATCCCCCCGGCAAAGAAATTTCCTTTGGCAATTACGATCTTTCCACCTGGCCAGGACAATGCCAGATCAGGGGAGCTGGATGTGAAACTGAATATTTTTGTGAAACTAACAGCAGACAGAGGTGCCAGAAATGTGTTTTGAGGCCCCAGCAGATTTCCCCTATCGGTGTCTAGAATGCAGAATACATTCAATTCATCAGGAGATAGATTGTCAGCTTTTACTTTCATGCGGTGTATCAGAAAAAGAATAAATCCCAAAAACAATGCAACGGAAGCAAAAATGATCCCGAAGAGGGGCAGTGATCTGTGATTCATCCAGCCGGAGATCAATGAGTAGATGCCATTGGCACCTATAATGAAAGTAACAAGAATAAGTACATACCTGAAGGTAGCTAACCATTTTCTGGATTGCTCCATCACATAGATCTTGTTTGATTTCTTAAATATCACACAACCGGAAGCCTGAGCCAGTTTTTTGTAGTCCACAGTTATTCCATCCCTCTTGAGTTTAGTTATCTCTCTGTATTCATACTATACTTCTTCCTGTCATGGAAGCCAGGTGAAAACCGGTAGTGGCACCAGCCTGTGTACAGGAAGAATTGTTATCTGAATTGCTTTCAAGAATAGACTATGAAAAAGGCTGGAGCGTTTAACTCCAGCCTTCAGATCTATTACTGTACCGTTAGTCTGTTTCAGGTCTTTGAGGTCTGGAGCCAATAGAAGGACGACCGCCCTGGTCATTCTCATTCCAGGAGCTTCCACCGAAGCTGGGGTGGTGGTTGTGGCTTGATCCTTCAGGCTCTACATGTGCTCTGTCGTTGTTGTTGTTACCCTGCTCTGAATCCGGACCTGATCCGGGTTTCTCGGTTTTAGCTGAGGTTGCAGGATCGTCACCATGACCTTCATCGGGATTGTTGTGAGCAACTGATGGAGGTCCGTCCTGGGTCTGTGGTTTACCCTCTACGCCCGATGGTGTGCTTCCACCGCTGTAGTTGTTTCTGCCGGCGGAGCTGGTTGCAATTGCTGCAAAGTTGCTTTCTCTGCCTACAGTCTGTCCAAGAGAGGCGTAGGTATTTGAACTGCTATTCAAGGCAATGTACGAACGCTGAAGATTATTTCTTTGAAGAGCGCTTTCAATCTTGGGAGTTGAGGCAATTGCCCAGTCTTTCGGGTCTTCATTGCTTGCAGTGGCTGTTGTTCCCAAAACAGGGTCGGTAGTTACTTCAAGAGTAGCAATTCTTGTTATTCTGCCTCTGTCCGGAATATTTGGAGCAGATGTGTTAGCAGCTGGAGCAGTATTGCTGTCAGGGGTGGCTGGGCCATGTGTGTGCTGTGCAATAGTCATCTGTAGAATTGACGGGATCTCAAAGCGCGATGAAGGATCTATACTTTGAGTGGCGCCTATGCCCAGAAACAGTGCAAACACCATTCCAAGAGCCAGGCCCCCGGACAAGGAAATTACTTTCTCAGTCATTCTGTATGCACCTCCACTACCTCAATAGAATTCTGAATAGAAACGGGAACTTCTTTTCCTGCCTCCTTCTCACCCCTTACATAAAGGATGAGCGCAACACCTATAAGAAAGCCTATTACGGCGTGCGGCCAATTCAGAAACTTCATTCAAATCTCCTCTAAGCTCTCTATACTAATTACTTTAAGGGAATACAACCAGTGTACCCTGAAAGTTCCCCGGCTAATCCAGCGTTTCATGAAACAATATACTACAATTGGCTCTCGCTGCAATTACCTGCAACTGCTTCTGGCTGGCTTCTACAAGTCTTTTGTCTGTTGTTTTGTATTCCAGGATTATGCTGTTATTAGACATTCTTGCTCTTAGTCTGGCTTTTACCTGTGATCGCAGCGGCTGCTCTAATTTCTCTATAAGTGAGATCAATTTGGCAGTTATCGGGGTTCCTTCAGGTATTCTGGTAGCAAGGCACGAGTCTGCAGGTCTGTTGGGATCTGCCATCTTGAGAAGTCCGCCCAGTGTTCTTACATCTGCTTTGGTCATACAGGCAGTTTTGAACGGATGCAGAATTTTTAGTTCTTCGGCGGCTTTCATTCCTGGACGATGCTCTACGGTGTCATCCAGATTGGTTCCATCGGCAAGAATGGTAATATTTTCTTTTAGTGCTTCTGCTTTGATAGTTGAGTAAATGGCTTTCTTGCAGTGGTAACACCGCATTGCGGTATTCGCTTTTATGTGGGTGATCTCCAGAGGGTCAAGCAGTACCTGGATCAGCTTTACGTTTAGCTCTTTTGCAGAGGCTTTAACAATTTCCGTGTAGTATTTTGCAATGAATGGAGTAACAGCAGTGAAGGCAACTGTGTTGGCGCTGCCCAGTACATCCGCAGCCGCCCGAAGCAACACCTCGCTGTCGCAGCCACCGGAGACCAGTATACCGATTCTGTTCATGCCTTTCAGTTCTTTAGCCAGAGCCGGGTAGGTGTCTTGTGTTATTGTCTGCACAGCTATTCCTTTTTGGTTGCTTTTGCTTATCATGTTGGGGTGTAGACTAAGCAGTTACCGGTTAGGAGGATGGAGCAACTTCCCGGTTAACCAATCTATTAGCATGTTTTTTTTCGCTTTGCTTTATTGCCTTTAAAATGCGATCTAGATCATTACCGTGTTTTGCTGCATGAGCAGCTCTGAATGAGCGTATTCTTTCAACAATTGGATCATTCTTCATTTAGTAACTCCTCCGGTGAACATAATACAGGGCAGGTATAGCCATTATTCCCGATGATCTCTGAAATGTCTTTACGGGTTGATGCGTTGTTTATGTGTTTGAAGTTCCAGGTAAGCAAGAAATCGATTCTTTGCACAGCAGCAATACTTATATGCAATGCATCTTCAGTGCTTGAAGGAGGTATTGCTTTACCGGCTACCAGTTTTTTCGCAAGTTCTTTTGCTTTCTCTGTGGCCTCAAGTATGGGAAGTTTTTCAGTGATTGCGAGTCTTTTTTGTGCAGCAATGGAATCCCCTGATCCGATCTCTTCAATTACCAGTTCGGAAATGAAAAGATCAAACGAATCTCTGCAATCCTCCCACCATTCAATGGTAATTGCTTGACGGGCAGAAACAACAATATCTCTACCGGGTCTTGCAGTTAGATATCCGATGACAGATGATTCGACATATACAGTTTTCATTGTTGCCTGTCCTTCCTCGCCCTGTGCTCTGTATCATTATATCCTGTTACGGTTTTAGCAGTCAAGAGGATGATTTCTGATGCAGTTTCGTTTACGGGTCTTTTTGTTTGCTTTTGCTTATCATACCAGGAGCGTGACCGATAATGAAGCATCGGCATAAAGGTTCCACAATCGGCTATAATCCTCGTAGATTATTG
>JAOZLN010000001.1:23061-33208 GCA_029934845.1 Candidatus Sabulitectum sp. | reverse complement strand
TGGCACGCCCGAAGGGACTCGAACCCCAAACCTTCCGGTCCGTAGCCGGATGCTCTATCCAATTGAGCTACGGGCGCACCGCAGGAACGCTATTCTAGCAAATCCGGGGCAAATGGTCAAGGAGAGCTCCGGTTAGTAAATCTCTCTGTAAAGAATTGTAACGGCCTCTCCTGAAGAAAGTTCAAAGCTCTCAATACCCGGGGATATATCAGCTCCTCTTGGAAGTCTTTCCGGCCACTCAATTCTCCAGTTTACCGTGGAGTCCGTTAATGAAACGGCTTCCATAAAACAATGATACTGGCTGGGCATCTGCTGCCAGGTCAGGTCCAGTTCTATCAGTGAATCTGCAGGGAACCAGAGGGTATCGTTTTTATGATATATGCTTCCTGTCCAGCTTTCAACCCTTCCTGCTCCGGGGCAGTAAACGGCGATCATGGGATTCCATCGACCGCGAACAGGCCAGCCATAAATTATTACAGCCTCTGATGCGCCAACCGAGGCATCCCACCACGGGACAGGGTGAGAGCCCGGTCTTATTGTTATTCGCCCTGTAGCCGTGGTTACAGGGCTGTTATCGCCGTCAACCAGCCGAATCGTGTCTGCTTGCCATGTCTGAGCGGTATTGTTGTTCAGAAGGGCTGTGGCATAGATCCGTCTTCCCCCGGCATCCGTCCGAATTGAGTATTCCGGTTCCCAGAAAAGACCATCATGCAGAAGTTCAAACTCTGCTACTCCGCTAGTTTGCTGCATCTGTTGTTGATAGAAAAGCGGAAAATTCACTGTGTTGTTTGCTTCCGCCAACCCGACCGTATCAGCCAGAGATGAATATCTGACCATCATTCCCTTGAGTTGTGGTGCGTCCACAGCAACAATGAACTGTGCCGGTTTGCCAGAAGGCAGCGTTCCTGTTATTGTGGCGGGGTCGGAATCACTGAATGTAATGGATGTAACATGAAGATCAACAGATCCCAGACCCGTGTATCTTTCACCACATGCACAGAGCAGAAACAGTACTGCAATGGTCAACAACTTCTTCATTTCATCCAATCGATTGAGACTGGGTAATATTCCAGTCTAAAAGAATAAAGGAAAGGTTAACCGTGTCAAACAGCTCCTTTCAAATATTGAGAAGTCTGAAAACAGTGCTGCACCTCAAGTGGTTAGCTCCGTTCCTGACTGTGCCGGTTCTTTTTATTGCTTCAATGCTTGTTGAGTCCTGGCTGCAGGAATCAGGAATGATCCCGTACGTACCGGTAGGAAAACGCTCCATATTCTCTATCTGGCGAATTGTTATGCTCACCGCCATGGTAGCCATTCCCCTGACAACTTTGTTTTTTTCAGAAGCATGGAAAAAGTTAAACGCCGGTGAAGTGAAACTCTCCGGATACTTTTTCGCAACCGTTCTTTCTGCTTTTATTCTTACAGCAACTGCAATGGTATTGAGTTCTGTTGGTATTCTCGCCCCGCTGGGAGTATCTCCGGAAAGTATTTCTTCGTTCCTCTTTGCCAGATGTCTTTTTGTGGCTCTCTGGGTGGTTGCAGCAGCAGCCCTCTGCTCATCAATTTCAAGCAGTGCCGGCGGTGCCGCTCTTGCCTTCGGTCTTTTCAGCCTGTCTCTTCTGCCCGGTCTTTCCGGCTCTTCTGTAAGCTGGTGGTTCATAGCCCCTCTTGGCGAGATGGTCACGCATGTGGATTCGCTTAGGTACGACTGGAACCTCTCTCTGGTTGTTGCAGCCCACTCTGTAGTTTATTTTGCTTTGAGTTTTCTTGTACTGAAGAAAGCCACACATTAGAGGTCAGTCCAGTCTGCATGGCTTTCTTCTGTTGTGCTATTCCCCGCTTAGTAAAGCCTGGGCTACTATCTGCTGTAAAAAGTTCTGAGGATTTACCTCTGATGGGCCATACATGGTGATCAGTACAGCATAACCGTTCCTGAAAATTCCGTAGGCTCTGCCTCTGCCCATAGCCCCACCTGGCGGTGAAAAAGTAAAACTGATCTCCGACATCAACCCGAGAGAAAGAGATCCTCTTGTTTCAGTACCTGTACTGCCCTCTGTCCATGTGGGAACAGTAGTGTTTACGGATTCCATTAAATTGGGGGGCAGAACGCTGGATAGCTTTTCCTCAATCCACAGGTCTTTGTTATCGATCTGGCTTTCCATTTCCCAGTAATAACAGCCAAAACTTAACCCAAGGCTGTTCGGCTGGCCTGCAAGAGCTCCGCTTTCCTCTGTCATAACACCCTGGATCAGAGGGGATATTTCTGCGGGAAGATACCCAAACTCGATGCCAACCGGGTCAAGGATGTATGCTGGACCCTGATCGCCTGCCGGAATGATCAAGGTGAGTACAGTTACCATAAGAAGTCCCATATGCGTTCCTTTCTTAAGAGATTGCTTCATTCTTCCGTGAGCAATAGAATAGAAGAGGTTTGCTCTTTGTCAACAGGAGGTACCATGCAGGAAAAGATACTCATTGTAGAGGACGATGTTCCACTTGCTTCTCTTCTGTCAGAATACCTGACAAATCAGGGTTTTAAAATAGAAGTACTCCACTCGGGAGCAAATGTAAAAAAACGAGTTGTAGCGGGGCGTCCGGATCTTGTTATTCTTGACCTGATGCTACCGGACATCAGCGGTCTTGATGTTTGTCGCTCTCTGCGGGAGGGGTGGCGCGGACCTATTCTGATGCTCACAGCCATGAAGGATGATGTAGATGTTGTTACAGGTCTGGAACTGGGGGCGGATGACTATCTGGGCAAACCTGTTGCGCCCAGAGTGCTTCTGGCCAGGGTCAGAGCTTTACTGCGACGAAGTTCCTCTGATCTTGGTTCGGAAATGATCGAAGTCGGTCCCGTTACCATCAATGTCCCAGGAAGAACAGCGTCCCTTGAAGAAAAGCTTCTTGATCTGACCACCACTGAATTCGATCTGCTGGTACTGCTTGCACGGAGAGCGGGCCGCGTTCAGAAAAGAAGTATTCTTGTGGAAGAACTGCGCGGTATTAATTTTGATTCCTTCGACCGGTCGGTTGATGTTCTTGTTTCCAGACTTCGCCGAAAACTGGAAAAACACGGAGAGATGATCAAAACGGTTCGAGGACTGGGCTATCTTATGTCACCACCATCTTCGGACTCTTCATCATGAAGCTTTACTGGAAGATCTATCTGGTGCTGGCCCTTACAACTCTTGTTACCCTTGTGCTTTCACTATGGATATCATTTTCGGTGCTGCCTGCCCACTTTGAGCGGGTAAGAGCAGAGAAGATCAATCAGTTTGAGCAGGTAGTAATGAGCATGCAGAACCCCACCGGGCCCGAGATAGAGGTTCTAGCGGATTCAATGGACATTGTGCTGCGTTTTTTCAGAAACTCTCATCGTCCACCCATGATGCCCGGTCGCCCACCACAAGACGAAAGGGAATGGAGAGGGGTACGACTTATTCAACCCCATGGGACAGACTTCTCTATGCTTGCGTCAAGCAGAATGGCTCCCGCCCGATTTTTTCTTCTTGTTCTGTTCGCTCTTGGCCTTTTCCTTTCTCAGGCAGTAGCGCTTGCTCTGGGACTCAAGTCTGTCTTTTCTCGAATTTCTACACTGAGACAGGTTACCGCCGATTTTGGTGAGGGCTCTTTTACGGCAAGGTATCCCGGTTCTTCAGGTGGAGATGAAATAGACAAACTGGGCTCTGGATTCAACAGGATGGCCGAGCAGATAATCTCTCTTCTCGGCTCGCACAACGAACTCTTGAATGCGGTTGCACATGAACTAAGAACCCCTCTTGCCCGGTTGAGCTTCGCCCTGGAACTGGCCCGGGAAAACCCACAGGCAGTGAAGGAAAAGCTTGGTCTTATGGAACGGGACCTCTTCGAGCTTGACAAGCTGATCTCCGAGTTGCTGGAGTTTAACAGAATAGGCAGTGCAGGTGCTTTATCGGAAGAAATGGTCTCTCTTAAAGAAATCTGCATGGCTGCGGCCGACGGTGAGAAAATTCCTGGCTCAGATGTAAGAATTACTGTTTCTTCCGACAATTCTGATTTCACCGTATCCGGCGACTACAGATTGCTTCTTCGTGCTGTTTCCAACCTTGTTCGCAACTCGGTTCGCTATGCCGAGTCTGAGGTAGCGATCCGGCTTGTGAAAAAGGAAAACAGTGTGGTGATCATGATAACTGACGACGGCCCAGGTTTTCCTCCTGGCTTTGCAGAAAGAGCGGTTAATCCGTTTGTTAAGGGTTCGAACAGCAAGGGCTCCGGGCTTGGTCTTTCCATAGTCAGCAGAATTGCCCAGAGACATGGTGGATCGCTTGCCGTCTCCAATGGAAAGAACGGCGGAGCAGAGTCTTCAATCTCAATACCCGTATAGACAAAAAAACCGGGGGAAAGGCTGATTGCCTTTCCCCCGCTGTATCATCTGTGCTATTCCTATTTTCTCTTCAGTCTTGCATGCCAGTCGATAAGGATCGGGCTTGCAACAAAAACTGAAGAGTAGGTACCAACAACAATACCGATCAACAGTGTGAGGGCAAAGTTTCTGATATCGCCGGTTCCAAAGATGAAAAGCATAAGCACTGCAACAAATGTTGTCACAGAAGTAACAATGGTTCTGCTCAGGGTTTCATTGATACCATGGTTAACCGTTTCTGCGAAGGTTTTACCCTTTCTCATACGGTTGTCCTCTCTGATCCTGTCAAACACCACAATTGTATCGTTAATGGAGTAACCAACAATTGTGAGTAGTGCGGCAATAATGGTAAGACTCACATCCACCTGAAGCAGTGCAAGAATTCCCACTGTGATCAGAACGTCATGGACAAGAGCGGCAACAGCAGCAATTCCCCACTTGAACTGGAATCTGTACCAGATGTAAAGAACGATAAAGAACATGGCCATAAGAATTGAATCCACGGCCTTTGATCTTAATTCAGCACCAACTCTTGGCCCGATCTGCTTTATGAAGGACGCCTCGGAATTTCCACTCTGATCTTCCATCAATGTACAGTTCTCATGCTCCAGAGCAGCATATACTGCATCTTTCTCGCTGGTGGAAGTTCGGATGACAAAGGCATATCCATCACCTTCCCAGTCTTGCAGAGACTGAACCTGAACGCTCTCAAGCCCCTGTGCCGTCAGAGATTCTCCCAGCTCGTCGGTTGTCCCGTGAACTGTAGAGATCACATTTGTTTCAAGTCCGCCGGTAAAGTCGATGGAAAGATTAAGCCCGCCGTTGGCAAAAAATGCAATAAGACCCACAAGGATCATTGCAAGAGAAGCCATATAGGTTTTCTTGCGCATTCCAGTAACATTGTAATGGGCATCTTTAATAAGAGCCATCTTGCCAATACTGATCTTTGTTCTTTTCACCTGAGCAAGCATCATGCTGAAGATCGATCTGGTGAATACCAGTGAACAGAACATGGATGCCATGATACCTATGGAAAGTGTTACGGCAAATCCTCTGATAGGTCCGGTTCCAAACTTGTAAAGAACAAGAGCGGTAATGAAAGTTGTAAGGTTTGCATCCAAAATGGTTACGAAAGCTCTGGCATAACCGGAGTTGACCGCAGAACGAATTCCCTTGCCGGAACGAAGTTCCTCGCGGATACGCTCGTAGATCAACACGCTTGCATCAACCGCCATACCGATGGTAAGAATAATACCGGCGATACCCGGCAGGGTCAGCGTGGCATTAAGTCCGGTAACTCCCAGCCTTGCAAGTGGCCCGGGAAAGCAGAGGAATCCCAGAATAATAAGCATATCAAAAAGAAGAGCGAACACAGCAATAAGACCGCTGGCTCCGTAGTAGATGATCATGAACACGGCGATCAGAGCAAGACCTACAACACCGGCAATAAAGCCGTTACGAATGGCCTTCTGACCAAGGCTGGGGCCTATTGTCTGTTCTTCTGCAATGACAAGTCTTGCCGGCAGGCTTCCAGCCTTCAGCACAAGACGAAGATCGCGGGCCTCTTCAACAGAAAAAGATCCAGAGAGTCTTGTTCCCGATCCTGTGATCCGCTCTTGAATTGTGGCCACAGAATAGATTCTTCCGTCGAGAAGAATGGAAACCCTCTCGTCAACGTTCTCACCGGTTATCCGTGCCCAGTTCGAAGCACCGTCACTGTCAAATTCAAGAAGAAGATAGGGATCTCTGCTCATGGAATTCTGATCACCCATGCGGATTCTAACATCGGTGAGGTTTGCACCGGTAAGACGGTAGTGAGGCAGATCAAGGTCTGACTGCCTGTCCCAGCCGCGGCCAGAATCGTCGGGTATAAGGAAAACACTCATCATGGACGTACCATCCATCATAAGTGTTGCTTTCCCGAATACAAATCTCAGATTTGCTTCAGCAAGAATTGCCCTGACATCATCACGATTGATGATGCTCTGGAAAGCATCAAAGTTCTCTCCCTCTGTAAGTACCCAGTCTCCAGGTCTGATGCTGAGAACCGTTGCATCGTTTTGATCTGCAGACGTAAGCAATGAGCTAAGAGTTCCTGCAACCTCGATGGTTGGCAGAACAGATTCGTCACCACTGTCCGGAGCGGGCAGAGTAAGATCATCACCCCCTGCTGGAAGTGAAAATTCTTCTGCTTCTGTGGACTCCGGCTGAACTTCATCAGAAACCTCATCCCCAAGAACAGTCTCTATTGCTCTTATGACTGGAATACTGGAGGGGGAAGGGTGCTCAGCATTAGGGTAGGCAACTATCTTGAATTCAAGAAGGGCCTGCCTTTCAACTATTGCACGAGCCCTGGCCGGATCTCTTACTCCTGGAAGCTGAACAATTATTCTGTCATTTCCCTGGCGTGTAATGGATGGTTCGGAAACTCCAAACTCATCTATTCGGTTTCTAATTATCTCTAGAGCCTGATCAAGAGCCTCATCTGCATCAAGACCCGGGGTGGGTTCTACCGTGTATGCAAGATACATTCCACCCTGAAGATCCAACCCAAGTTTTATTGTACCTACACTTGATTGATACAGCTCTCTGTATTCTTCAAGAAGAGGCTCTCCGCCTTCTTCCTGCATATCATCGATAAGACCTCTTAAGTAGGGGTTGGTTGTTTCCGGCTGAACACTGGCTTCAGCTCGATCCCTTTCAACGGTCGGAAGTGAATACCATTTCACCGTTGGCCAGATGAGAAACAGTGCCAGCACCAGCACAAATGCGGAGCTGTATATTCTCCACTTGTCGGCTCTCTTCATCGGATTTCCCTTCGTATTTGTTCGACTGTTCGGCTAATTACTTATTATATCAGTAGTTACAAATTTATCAAGTAACCGTAAACTCTCGCAACTGTCTACGATACATCCTCTCAGAAGTGAAGGAAGATAAAGAAAGTCGAGCCGATTGACCACCTCAGCTGGATTTCGCTGTAATCCGGCAAGAATTCTCAGGGCGCAGTAAAGTGTATCTGAAATGGCTGGCCATTGGGAAATTCTGCACAGAAAACCATTCCCCCGGGCGCTCTTTCACGAACTGTGATGTTTTCGAAATTCAGTCTTCTTAATACCCGGGTCACATGAAGATTAGCCTGTGCCTGGCTGTACATGTTGTAATCCAGATCAACAACCCACACTGTTGTATCAGCGGAAAATGATTCTCTTGGGACATTTCCGAAATGATAGGGTTGAATTTCCAGCTTAAGCTGATCGTACAACGAAAGCTCTTCCACATGCGTACTTGCGGAATCCCGTTCGGTCATGTCAGGCATGGCTTTAACCGCTGTAAATATTCCCCCTGAAAGAAATACTGCCAGTGTTACAATGATCCATGTCTCACCTGTTCTCATTATCCCCTCCGCCTGTCTCGAGCCTATATTCCCCATATAATACATAGACTAAGAAAAAGAACAACTGCATAAACCCGGAGGAACAATGAGGAAATCTGTACTGATACTTTCGCTTGCAACGGTTGCTGCGTTTTCTGCTTCCTGGTCCATTGGTCCAGACGGCCTTTCCGGATGGCCGGGGCTTCCCTGCTCTGATGTTCTTGAAACCGGTTTACTTCGGGCCGGAATGTCCATAGAGCTTATGGATACAGACAACGGATCTATTCTTCGCATTCCAATGAAGGCAAGCTGGGGGGTCAAAGATAATATTGAAGTGGGCGCTGTAATTCCTGTAATTCCTGTTGACAGCCCCTACGAAGGATCTGTCATCGGCGACATCGTTTTGTCCGGAGGGTGGCTTTATGAAAAAGCCAGAGGTGGTACCGCCCTGAAACTCACGGGAAAATTAACACTCCCCACTGGCGAAAAATACCGCGACAACGGGGCTGAAATTGCACTGGGTGGTGTTTCCAGCACAACATTCATGGATTTCAGACTTTCCATGTCTGCAGAATATGCGCTAAACGGTGGCAGAAATCCTTTTGACGGTGCAGTTACAGATGTAATGTACTTTACCGCTGGAGGGTCCAGCTTTGTTACCCCAGATATTCTGCTTTATGCCGGAATGAACGGATCAACTTCCTCGACATTCAAAGTTGGAGCTGGAGCCCAGTACCTGCTCAAAGATTATCTTGCAATTGACGGCGGAACAAACATCGGCCTCAACGATTTTGAGAACTTCGAGATATACGCAGGTGTAAGCTGGACCGGCCACGGGTATTAAAGAATAATTCTGACCCGCCAGCGGAGCTCCCAGTTGTTTTCTCCCTCCACCGGCTCCGAAACCCACAGAGGGAAAATGGCTTCTACTATCCCGGCATTTACAAGAATTCCGGCATTTGAGAGAAGCGTGCCGCTGGTGAATTCCTCAGAGCTGCTTCCAACCCAGCCGGTTCCCGCAAAAAAGCCTAAGGGAATATCTGTAGAACTCAACCTCTGCTCTATGGAAAAACCCACCCTGCCTCTGCGAATACTGTTCCAGTACCCGGGCAGTGCCGGACCTGTGCGCACGAAATAATGATTAATGGCACTCAGTTCGCCGTCGGGAGAAAAAACAGCACCCACAAGTGCGTTTTCGAAAAACAGCCCCCCTGCAGGACGAACCATTCGCTGAACCGGAGCATTTTCTGTAACTCCCTCTGCATTTACCCTGGTGGAGGCTGTAAAACCACCTGAAAGCCTCTGGCTGGTCTCTGCTTCAAGGCTTAAACCTGCATAGGCATTGCCCGTCAGTCCGGGATCAAAAAAAGATTCCAACCCTGCAGAAATTGACCGGTTAAAAGAACGCTTTGATAATCTCAGGCTGGCCTGTATCTCCATTGAGGTTCCCGTTTGAATGTTATCCCCTCCATAAACGGTTGTATCGGAAATACTGAGCATCTCTGCACCGAGAGAAAACATCCTGCGGGAATCTGTGGCCAGAGGCCCGCGGCTGTTCAACCGGAACCGGGCACCTATTCTGTTGATCCCGTAACCGGAAAAGAATCGCGTATTCAGTAGGATTTCCTCTCCGCATCTACGGGAGATCGGAGCAGAAAGAGATAATCCTACAGCAGCTGATGAACCTTCCTTGAATGGAACAGAAACATGTGATGTGAGAGTAAAAGGTCCACCAGCCTCCACCGGAAGCGGTGTTGCAAGAAATACAGCATTTACTCTCCATGAACCATCAGCATATCCCGGCAGTGGCAGCGCCCACACACTGTAGTGGTCCGGTTGCGGTACCGGCAGAAGAAGAGGTTTAAGCTTGAAATCCGCAGGTGCCGAGTTGTTCCAGGGGGCACAGTCAGGTAGACGCATGAACGGATCCGCCACTGCACGGGTCCAATTCCCTGCAACTGTTATTACATTTTCCTCTTCGGGAAGAACATTCACAAGCATTTCAAGAGTATCGGAATCACTGATGAATGCAACGGGAACAAGCATATTGTGGGGAATGGATCCGCCAAGTATCACAGTGGTAGAATCCTGACTTGATCTGAGGTCCGAGAGCCGGATGTCTGCAGTGCCGGTTCCCCGCAACCAGAAATCAAACTCAGTCTGCCAGCTTCTGCCTGAATATTCTTCAACAATTGCCTGGAAGTCTTCCGTATGGGGATGGTGGTATGCAAATCGCTGAAAATATTCTTTCATTATCTGGTTAAAGAGATCATCACCAAGCTGAACCTGAAGCATGGACATAAACAGTGCCGGTTTGGTGTAGTAGGTATAACCTGTGGAATAGCTTCCATCTGCTGCGTCGGTTGCCCGGC
>JAOZLN010000001.1:0-22961 GCA_029934845.1 Candidatus Sabulitectum sp. | reverse complement strand
GTGTAGTAGGTATAACCTGTGGAATAGCTTCCATCTGCTGCGTCGGTTGCCCGGCTGAGAACCGGAGTAACGTCATTGTGTACAGCAGAAAGAAAAGAGAGAGCCTGCAGATCTCTGTCGCTTATGCTCAGCAACCAGTCCGGTGTGGTTGTCATGTTTCCCGAGAAACCATGCATGCGCTCCATGTACCGCAGTTCGCTGAATGTGTTAATCCCCTCATCCAGCCAGGCTTCATCGGTTTCGTTACTGCCCAGAAGACCGTAGAACCACTGATGCCCAACCTCATGAATAGTCACCATCTCCTGCATCCTGGTCATTGGAATATTGTCAGAGGCGAAAACAAACTGCGGGTACTCCATGCCACCGGAGCTGGAAACCACAGGATCAACAACCCATAGATCACTGTAAGGGTAAGGCGTGTACCACTCACCGTAATAAGCCAGTGTAGAATCCACTGCTGCGGGAATATCCTCCCAGTAATCTTCATCGTCATCAAGAAGAACCAGATGCACCCGAACGGAGCCGCCACTGTCCGGATATGTAAAAACATGATCCCGGATGGTGTAATCCGGGCTTGAGCACCATGCAAAATCATGAACATTCTCTGCAATCCACCGGTCAGTACGCCTGGTGGAATCTGCACTGAACTCAGTCTCAAGTATTCTTCCCGTTGCTGCCGTGGTAAAACCGGAGGGAACATCAATGGCAACGGAATAGCTGCCGTAATCGCTGAAGAACTCTCCCATGGCATGATATCGGGAACGGTGCCAGCCGTCTTTATCCAGAACACACATCTTAGGATACCACTGGGTTATCTGGTAGGTATCATTATGATGCCCCATTCTGCTCCAGAACTTCGGTACTTTTACTGCAAATCCACCGGAAAGCAGAACAGATCCTCCTCCAGCAAGCGAACTCTCAAGAGCAACACAGCCCAGAGTGCCGTCCACCGAAACCTCCACGGGTTCTCCGTTCAATGTCCAGTCAGACAGCTCAATGAAACCTCTTTCCGACTGGTCCGAACGACGAAATGCAAATCTGCCCTGATCGTTAAGATCCTGCCCGAATGCTGTGGTGTGATCAGTATATGCATTGGGATAAAGATGCAGCCAGAGAGTGTCTACTGGAAAATCCACTCCGCTGGTGAAATGAATCTCAGCAGATCCCGTCACAGTGCTGGAATCCGGAGAAAGAACAACCTCAATAGAATAATCCGCACTGCTCTCGGGTTCAGAGTATCCGGGAGCAAGAACCAGAAACGAAAACAGAAGAACCTGAGTTAAGATCATGAAACGCTCCTTTCGTACCCTGTAAAAAGCAGTCTTATTTGTAGACCGCTAAAACCTGAAGACCTCCCGGCGAACAAGTTACTTGTATTTTACTAAAAAAAGAGGCGGATGGCTAAAAAAGAAAACCACCCGCCTGAAAGAGCAACGAAAATACCCTATTCTGTATATGGAGATATTCGTCTCAACCGCTCTACAATCTTTGAAAGAAGTTCAACAGTTCGATCAATATCCTCTTCAGTGGTATACCTGCTCAGGCTGAACCGTAGCGCACTGTTTGCCAGGTTGATATCAACCCCCATGGCATACAGTACATGACTACTGTTCTTGTTGCCTGTACTGCAGGCAGACCCGGAAGAAGCATAAACGCCCTGCATATCAAGCAGCGTAAGCACAGCTTCGCTTTCAATGCTTCTGAAAATTACCGTTACCGTACCGGGAAGACGCCGGGAAGCAGCCGAGGAAACAATAAAAGACCCTGGACAGCTCTCCAGAACTCTTTTTTCAAAAGCCTCCCTTAGAATGCCTTCTTTGATAACCGCATCCTTAAGATGTGTAAGAGCAAGTTCAGAGGCTTTGCCAAGCCCAACTATTCCAGGCACATTGTAAGTGCCTGATCTGACCCCTTTTTCCTGATGACCGCCGGTAAGCATAGGGGGTAGTTCTATTCCTTTTCTGATATATATGGCTCCCACACCCTTGGGACCGTGAAGTTTGTGGGCGGACAGGCTGAGAATATCAATATCAAGGGCTCGAACATCTATGGGACTTTTCCCCACCATTTGAACTGCGTCCGTGTGGAAAACGGCGCCCGCTTTGTGGGCAATATCCGCTGCTTCTTTCAGGGGCATAATAACCCCCGTCTCGTTGTTGGCAGCCATGATGGATACAATGGCCGTCTGCTGGTTCACCAGCTTTTTCAGGCTTTCGAGATCAAGCTCACCGTCCCCGTTAACTTCAACAATACCCAGGGCACAACCTTCGCCAGCAAGAGCTCTTGCGGTTTCCAGAACTGCCGGATGCTCCACTGCAGAAGTAACTATACCCCTGCGATCAGGGTCTATCTTCACAGCCCCTCTTAAAGCCTGGTTGTCGCTCTCTGTTCCACCTGAAGTGAAGTAAATTTCTTCACACTTAGCTCCAAGCAGTCGGGCAACCTGCCCCCTGGCTTTTTCAACCGCTTCCATCTGGGAACTTCCAAATGAATGAAAGCTTGATGGGTTGCCGAACTCCTCTGTGAAATACGGCAGCATGGCCTCCAGAACCTTGGGAGCCACTCTTGTGGTGGCTGCATTATCTAGATATACAGTGTTCATTATTTCACCTCAACCAATATCTTTCTTTCTATCTTTTCTTTAAGAATCTTCGATACCTCGTCTGCATCAGCCCCGGGTTTAAGATAGACCCTTCCAGGTCTTACAAGGGCGGGAGAGACCCCCATTTCAGCAAGAACGGCGGTGATCTCGTCGCACTTGATGTGAAAATCCTTTACGGCTTCTTTAAGAGCCTGATGACCCATTACTGAACAGTGAAACTTCTCCGGGGGCATTCCCCCCAGATATTCAGCGATCTGACTGTTCCTTATTTTCAATGCATCTTCAACAGGAAGCCCGCGACACATTTCAGTAAGAGCAGATGCACTGGCAATAGCACCTGCACATCCAAATGTTTTGAATGCAATATCACCTATCCGGCCCTGGTCGTCTATATCAATATCAAGGAACATTGCGTCTCCGCACTGGGGAGAACCAACCTCTGAATGTCCATCGGGAGAATCGAGGTTACCGACATTTCTGGGGTTCATAAAATGATCCATGAGTATTTCGGAATACTGCCACATTGTGAATTTACTCCATTTCAAGCGATCCGTCAGACAGATCGGCAAGTGTATTTTTACCTAGATAGTTTTCGCATATCATCTTAACATCCGTCCACAGTTTTTTTGTAGGACAATTGTCTTCCCGGGAGCACCCGGGTACTTTCCCCTCAGGTTCACTCTCTTTTTCCTGGAAGTCAGGACACTGCAGCACACAATTCGTATGGAAAAACTCTGTTTCTAAAACTCTTATGATTTCCAGCAAAGTTATATCGGTAGGACATCTACTCAACACATAACCTCCACCGGGACCCCTTCGCCCCCGGACAAAGTCTGCGCTGCGCAGCCTGCCGAAGATCTGCTCCAGATATCTTATAGGAATTTCTTCTTCTTTCGCTATTCCAGATAAACTTAAAGGATTACTCTGCCCGTTTCTGGCAAGCTGAACCAGAGCCCTAAGCCCGTATCTGCTTCGTGTGGAAATAAACATACGACCCCCTTTCCATAATAATATACCAGAATGGTCAAGCTTTACCGGAAGACAGTTTGGTTACCGTAAGTAAAACCGCTGCGATAACTACTCCAACAGCAAGAAGGGTCATAAGAAGAGTCATCCCAAACGGCAGAGAATCATAGGTAACTCCCGAGCCTGTGAACGAAACAGAGAGATCGGCTGCAAAAACCACAGGATCAGTGTTTCCTCTGTTACTGATTATTAAAACAAAGTCTCCAAAATCCGGAACTTCCATAAATAGAGGGCCTTTTTCTGCATAGACAACACCCAGAGTGTCTATTTCTCCCCGACCCTCCCAGCCTCTTCTGTAGTCGTAGTCGGTGATAAGAATAAACTCCAGCTTTGCAGGAAGAGAGTCGGTAAAAAAATCACCGGAAATAAATGTGCTTTCTGCCATTTCCGGGGTTATTCTGAATTTAACGAAACGATAACTTCCCACATCAAGGTCAAGAGTGTCGGAAAACAGGGCAAAAGAACCGGCCACAACAGGAAGGGCCAAAAACACAAGAAGAACTGCAGCTGATCTCATTTTGTAACCTGCCCCTTTGCAAGTTTGCGAATCATTATTCCCGCGGAGATCTGGTAGAGCCCTGCAAGAAGCATAAGCACTCCAAAGCCTGCCAGGAAAATTGCAATGATCCCGGCAAAGGAGCCATCCTCAATAGAAATGGCTATCGTCTCCATCTTTTCTGCTGCGTCACTGAATGATCCCTCTGCAGAAAGCAGATCATCTTCCATTGCTTCCACGGAAACGGCGACCTCACCAATTGATTCTCCTGTGAGAATCACATCTACGGCCAGAGCTTCCAGCTGGGAATTCAGAAAACCCAGTTCTTCTGCAACTGTTTCTGTTCTTTCTGCAACCTCATCAAAGTGATTTGCCGGCATCAAATTTCGTACCGGCAGAGGCATGGAGGCCATGTCGTTTGCCAGAGCAGGCAGTATGATCCTCATCTGCTCCAGAATAGAAACAGTCTGGCGGATAACCCCGCCTGTGCTGGCCACAACCTCTGATGAGCTTTCCAGGGAAAGTCGCACATCCTCCACCATTCCTGTAGAACTGGCAACCCCGTCAGTGGCTGTTCTAATCGCTTCGCTGGCTGTTCTCAACCCTGCTGACGATTCAAGAAGTATGGAATCTACAGTGCCGGTTATCAATGATCCTCCAATAAGGAAAACCATTCCCAGTAACATGAAAGTCACCCCGGTGAATAACCCGAGGGCATTAACAAATCCGGATCCTTTCATTCTTTTACCTTTCAGCAATAACTACTATGCGTGTGTGCTTATCTTCAGGAAGCAGAGCATTTTTGTCAGGATTCAGACAAACCATTAATGACGATCCAGTTCCCGTAAGCCACCCAAGAACAACCTCGTGTCTGGCAATTCCCTGAGCAGCAAGACTTGAAAATATACCCGAATCATACAGAGACGCTTTTCGCAGCTGAATTTCACAACCGGATGGGTCAAAGATCTCTTCATACACCTGACCGAGTTCAGGTTGAATTACAAGCTGTGCCATTATCATACTGCAAACCTCATTGGAAATTACAAAGTCATCTATTCCTGCCGCAGTAGCAAGTCTTCTGTTTCTTGGATTTCTTATTTCCGAAACCACCGTAGCCTTCCACTGCTCCTTGGATCTGTCTTCGATGTCTCTAAGTATCAGCAGAGAAATAATACATTCCGAATCGGCATCTTCGTCAGACATCTCTTTTGTTTTTCCCGAAATTACCATAATGCTATCGTATTTCTCCGGGTGAACATTCTCCATAGCCCGGGGATCAGTTCTCTCTACACTGACATACTTTCTTGAACAGTTTGTACATCTAATTGCATCGACAAGAGCAGTTCCTTCCAGAAGTGGAATTGACCCTGCCACTGTTATTTCCGATCCCGGATCAGAATAGTCGTCCAGCAATCTGAGCATAAAACCAAATTTTCTGCTCTGTCCTGACAGCACAAGCATCTTCAGTGGCTCATGGGAAATAAATCCATCCGTGGTCAGGCAAACTGTTTCTTCAGGAAATTTGCCCTTAAAAGAAAAAGAACTGCTGTTTTCCGCAAGCACAAGCAGACTGTCACCTGAATCAAGAATCATCTCCGGTAGCGGGTTCAACCTGAGTTTTCCATTTTTCAATATCCCTGCTGCTATACCGCCTGATATTCTTAAAGATATCTCTTTAAAATCAATTCCTTCTATCTCTCTGTTCTTCTCCAGGTAAAACTCATTCCCTCTGAAACTGAGTATTTCGCTGTAAACCGAACTGAGCCCCGGTTGACGACCAACCTGTACAAGCAGACGCATTACGACCTCACGAACTGGTATCCACTTCACTTCCCGGTAGGCCATCCCGGCTATTTTGCCTCTGACTCTGTCGCGAAGTTCACAAACTCCCACCGGTTTTGCTTCTCCCTGGATGGAATTCACCGCAACCAGGGTTTTTACAACCACACTGTCGTCGTCTCCGACTACAACAAATCCTGCACACCGCTGAAAACCCGGAAGAGAGAGAGAATCAACGTCTGTTGTATCCCCCGAGCGGCAGATCACCTTTTTTGCATTCTTCCTGCCGATCCGCTGAACAAGCACTTCCTCCATTTCTTCCCTGGACCTGCCGGAGAACATCACAATACTTCCGTTGGAAGATCCTTCTTTTCGTGCCTCCACCAGCTCTCTGGTCACCTCGTACAGCCTGTCTCCATCTCCACAGACAATGTAGTGGTTCTTTTCCACAATTGGTGACTTTCCTCTTTTCAGAGCATCAAGCTGCTCGGCTATCTTCGAAGAAAAAATACCTATAAGAAGAGAAAGAACCAGAATTCCCCCAAGGGTAACAAAAACACCCACAACAGTTACCTGGGGCTGGCATGAATGATCGCCTATGAAAGTTCCCTGGTCGAGAAGCCTTGTAAAAGACCACCAGAAACTGCTTTCCGTATTTCCCACCGGCAGATGTCCGTCAACAAGCAGCATACCAATGGCTACAATTGCAAAAGATATCAGTAAAAGAACCAGTATCTGCCAGAATGGATTGCGCCTCAGCAGATCATTAACAAGATATCGCAACCTTGTTCCCAGGGTTCTGTATTCCATCTCCCCTCCTTCGAAGTATCCTGTGATATAATTCCAACATCACCGATCTGAAAGGGAGACTATGACTCTTAATTTTGTAGACAAAGTTGTGCAATCGGCAGAAGAAGCCGGACTGATCCTGCTGAAGTACAGAAAACTTGGATTCACCGTTAACTCTAAAGAGGGCATGGAGTATGTCACCGAGGCTGACCTCAACTCTGAATCATTTCTAAGAGAAGCACTCACAACCATTCTTCCCGGATCTTCATTTATAGGCGAGGAAAGCTGGGACGGGATCTTTCCCAAGGCACCATACTGGATAGTGGATCCTCTGGACGGTACAAACAACTATGCAATGGGCATTCCGTTTTTCTGTATCTCCATTGCCCTGGTTGATGAAGAAGGTATCTGCCTGGGCTGCATTCATGATCCCGTTCATTCAGAAACATTTGTTGCACTCAGAGGCGGAGGGGCATTTCTTAACGGTAAACCAATAAAGGTCTCTCCGGCGACAAGCCTCCAGGACGCAGTTGTAGCCACAGGCTTTCCCTATTCAAGAACTCCGGAAGATCTAACCTTCGATCTGGATGTTCTTACAGAATTTCTCGGGCTGGTAAGAGGCGTACGCAGATGCGGCTCTGCGGCTCTGGACATGGCATACACTGCCGCTGGAAGATACGGCGGTTTCTGGGAAGAGAACCTGAAGCTGTGGGATATGGCTGCTGGTGTTCTGCTTGTAAAAGAGGCCGGGGGCAGAGTCTCCGGTTTTAGGGAAAAAGGTTGGAACATGCATTCCCGGGGAGTACAGTGCTCCACTCCCGGCATATGGGATCGGTTCTGCAGGATAATTAAAAAGCGCCCCCGATAAAGGGGACGCTTTAAGAAACGGCCTGTTAAAAGCCCAGATTCGCTCCACCAAAATAGTTAATGATGGCATCACCGGCATCGTCGCCGAATGGCTTGGAAATTCTTACCTCTCCAAACATGGAAACAGGTGCACCCATTGGTTTGAAAGTTAGACCCAGAACACCCTCTGCAGATGGGAAAATGTGATCGTACGGGTCGATTGCAGGCTCTCCGGTTGTCTGCTGCTCCAGCATTGCGAGCATGGCATCTGCGTCACTGACCACAAAATGAACTCCGCCGCCGCCACCAACGTATGGGGCAAACGGGGAACCTCCCATTGGAATGTCTGCCTTCAGTATTCCTGCAAGACCCAGGTTATGATAAGTTGCAGTGTAGTCTGAGAGCATATCTGTTTCCGCGGGAATAGACCATCCGAGTTCATTTTCAAGATAGTTACGAAGGCCATCAATATCTCCGGTATAATCTATACCGTACTCGTCCTCGATGTAGTTCGTAAGATAATCTTCCATGGAAACATCAGACTGCGTGCTGGTATAAGTACCACTTATCTCGATGCCCAGAACGGGCATGATGGGCAGAGTAAGCTGCCCTCCAAAGATGGCACCATCAGCACTTAACCCGGTAAATGGATCCTCTGATGTTGAATAACCAACACGGCCGCCAACCCTGGGACCAGCCATGGCAAATGTGATCATCAGAAAAATTATAAAAACTGCTTTTTTCATTTTCGAAACCCCTTTCTGTTAAGGGTCAATATTCTAAGTACTGTGCCGAAGGTCAACTCTCTGCATTGACTTGCTTTCCTGTTAGCATGATTATTGCCGTACGATTAGCTTGAGTTAAAGTATTTTTCCGCACGCAAATCCGAGAGGAGATACCTGAGCATGAGAATCACTTTTTTATTGGCCATGGTTTTCGCCGCGGCTTCGTTTGCCCTCCAGGGCGACTTTGACTGGCAGTCACTGGGTGGTCAACCTGGTGAAGAATGTTCTGTAAACCTGGTTGAGTCCGATGCCAGCCATGTTATTGTCGAGATCACAGTTCCCGGCTTCTGGCTTGGCAAAACGGTTGCCGGAGGCACAGCCTGGGACAGCATTAACCTTCCAGGTGTTTATTCTCAGACAGAGATCGGCCTTCCTGAAGTCCCTAATGTAGGCCAGATGTTTGCAATTCCCTTTGGTACCAGTGCAGTAGTTACAATTGAGAATGTGGAATACACAACTTTCTCCGGTATCAACCTTGTTCCTGTTCAGACCCCGGAAATTGATATGCCTCACAACCCCTTCGCATTCCGTCAGAATGATGTGGCATACGGAACAAACAGTTTCCTTCCAGCCAGCTGGGCTGAAGCGGTAAGCCCCGGCACCTGGGGCGGAATCAGCACTGATAAGCTTCTTGCCAACCCCTTCAGATTCAATCCCGCCACAGGCGAACTGATGGTCGCAAGAACTCTCAGAGTTAGAATCGACTTCTCAGGATCAGTGGATGCTATTGCTTATTCTTCCACTGAAACAGTAAGAAACAGTGCGGAAAGAATGCTCATCAACTACAACATGGTTGATGCTGCCGCTTCTTCACCAACCGACGCTGCCGCTGCTGAGTATGTGTTTGTTACTGTAGACGCCAACCTCACTGCCATTATGCCTCTGGTAGAATTCTACCAGGGTATTGGATATGAGGTTGCTGTTGAATCATTCGCAAGCTCTGCTTCCACAGGCGCTATTAAAGCCGCGATTGCAGATCACTACGATACAAGCATGACCCGTTTCGCAATGATCGCCGGTGACTATAACGCACTCCCCAGCTACAGCGACGGGGGCATTATTGGAGACTTCTGGTATGCCTGCCTTGTGGGCACCGACCTTACACCAGAAGTTGCAGTAGGCCGTCTTACAGGTAACTCTGCTCAGATCACCACACAGGTCAACAAGATCATTGATGGTTACTACAGATACAGTTTCGACGACTCCAACACCACAGGCATCATTCCCAGCACAACCGTTCTTGCTGCTCACCAGGAACAGTACCCAGGCAAGTACACACAGTGCTGCAACGAGATTGCTGCTGCAAGCTACGCTACAAACATGAATTTCTGGAAGATCTATCCTCCAGAGGGTGGAACAAACGCAATGGTTGAAAGCTGGTTCAACAGTGGTGTGGGTTCCGTTGGATACAGAGGCCACGGAGATGATGCCATCTGGGCATGGAGTGCTCCAGGCACATGGTCAAAAACCAACATTCAGTCTCTCACAAACACCTTCCTTCCTCCGGTATGGGGCATTGCCTGTAACTGCGGCAAGTACCAGAATTCCAGTGAATGTCTTGCTGAAAGTTACGCCTGGGATAACAACGGAGCAAGCGGTAACCTTGCTGCCACTCAGCCGTCCTACACAATACCCAACCACGACTACATGAAACAGATCTACCTGGGTCTCTACGACAGTGGTAACTACAATGTTGGGGAAACCCTTAATGATGCAGCCGTCTGGATCATTGCAAATCATGGCTCAATCGGTATATCCAACGCCAAGATGTACATCTGGTTCGGTGACCCTGCAATGGAGATCTTCACCAACGACACAGCCAACCCCACAAACCTTGATATTGCCTGCAACCCCGGAATGGTTAACCCCGGTTCGCAGACGATAACAATGACTGTTACAAGTGGCGGTTCCCCTATAAGTGGGGCGACTGTAGCACTTTCAGATGGTATTGACGGCGAAAGTACAATTACCTTCTTTGAAACAGCAACAACAAACGGCAGTGGACAGGCTTCCTTCTCTGTTAATGTCCCTGCCAGCAGCACTCACCTCTACACAGGAGCAAGACTTCACAACTACGGTCCTGTTGCCGCTCAGATCGATGTCTACCCAACAGCAACAGACAACTCTTCCGAAGGAATAGAAACCTTTACACTGGGCGTTGCCATTTCCTCCAACCCCATACATGGCACCGCTGCACTTAACTTCTCTACACCGGCTGCAGGTCATGCCACCGTTCAGGTGTTCGACCTCTCCGGCCGTACTGTAGATACACTGGTTAACGAAGAAGTAGCTGCCGGTAACCACTCCGTAAGCTGGACACCGGAGAACATCTCCAGTGGTGTTTACTTCGTTCGACTTACAACCGCAGCAGGCACCGTTTCCACTCAGGCAATGGTTCTTCGCTAGGTTAAGTTACACAGATACCGAAAGGGGGCAGCGTTTGCTGCCCCCTTTTTTGTCTGCTTTCTCTTTCGATGTTCCAGCGATTGTTTCCGCCAAAGAGAGTCTGGCCGGTGTTTCTTTTCCACAATGAAAGATATATATATACAGATTAAGAAGCATCTACTTTCAGGAGGTTGAAATGTCTCAAATGGTAAAACTCATTCTTCCAGTAATTATTCTTGTCAGTTTCTCTTTTGCGGATACTTTGTACAGCAATTCCCGGGCCGGGGACGGATGTGAACTGATTGTTGCTGATTCCAGGGGAATTACCGTTGAGTTTAACCTGAAATCACTGGAGACCGAGGAAGCAGGTTCAGGTTTAATCCTGCGAATACCGGAAGAAGGGCTATCTGCCGTTCCGGGATTTCCTGACATACCGGTTCTACGAAGAATGATCCAGGTTCCCAACACGGGAACCATTGGGTACGAAATACTTGACAGTGAATCATTTGTAATTAATATGCCCGACTATATTGTTCCCTTTCAGCCTCTTCCCATAAGAGAACAACCAAGGGCAGAAGAGAAGGTTAATTCAGAATTTTACACAGGCTCATTATCCTGGCCTCAATCTGCTGTTTCAATTGAATCGGTTGAAATTCTGAGAGACATCAGGGTCGCCAGAGTTGGTTTTATCCCAGCCAGCTGGAATCCTGAAACTGGAGCCCTTGAGATCACCACATCACTGACTGTGAGATTCTTTGCAGGTGAAAACTCAGGTCAGAATGAGTTACAGGTAATAAGCTCCGGTATTACAAGAAGTTTTCTTCCTTTCTATGAAGAAGTGATTGGCTTCACAGAATCTGGAAATGCCGTTGACGGCTGCTACCTGGTAATATCCACGCAGGACGGAATCGATACTGTAAGTGAACTTATCGACTGGAAGAACAGGAAGGGATTTGAAGTTGTTACTGCGGTTATCCCGGAAATCGGAACAACAGCAACCGAGATAGATGCATACATCGAAAATGCCTTTAACACCTGGCCGGTTCCACCTGAGTACATTTTGCTGGTGGGAGACTCTGATATGGTCCCGTCACCGGTCTACAACGGCCATTCAGCCGACAATATATACGGTGTCATTGGCTCCGGATGCGTTCCAAGTATTCATGTTGGACGACTTTCCGGAGAGACAAGTCTGGATCTTCAGTATGAGGCGTGGAAGATAGTTCAGCATGAGATGGAGCCATATGAAACAGGGGAAAGCTGGTTTCAAAATGGAGTAAGCCTTGGCCACACCGAGTTTACTGAAAATTCATGGGACTACATGGAATACATGATGGCCGCCGGTATGGATGCAACATGGCTCTGTGCAAATGGTGGTATCACCCCAACAGTTGCTAATCTTTCAGAAGCCATTAATGAAGGAATTTCAATACTGGGCCACTGTGGACACGGTAATGTTACAACGATCTTTCCTCCAACCTTCGATATTGGAGATATTGCGGCGCTTCAGAACGGGCGCAAACTGCCCTGGTTTGCTCTTGTAGCCTGCCAGGTTGGAATGTTCGACGGGAACTACTGCTTCTGCGAAGCGCTTATGGGTGAAGGCTCCATAGGTGATCCCAGAGGTGCAATCGGAGCAATGGGGCCCACAACAAACAGCCCTTACGGTGCAGCTGATTCTCTTGTGAAATGGATATTTAAGGGCTATTTCCAGGAGGAAGTCCGGCACATGGGTGCCGTTACAGACTGGTCGAAAAATGAAGTGTATAACTACTATGGTTCCTCCGGGGTAGACAACAATCACATGCATATGCTTTTCGGCTGCCCGGAAATGGATATTTATTACGATACTGCCCCGCTTGCAGTTGTTACAGTAGCTCATCCTGTTCCTGTTGTCCCAGGCACATTTACTTATTCTGTAACTGCAGATGGATCTCCTCTGGAAGGAGCTCTGGTAGCTGTAAAAACATACGAAGCATCTTCCGGTGCCTGGATGGAATCAGATTACTCGGATGCATCGGGTAATGTTTCCTTTACCATTCCAGATTTTGGTGGGGTTTCAGATGTGTATGTAACAGCAACAGCCTTCAATATGTACCCCTATCTTTATCAGGACGTTACTTCGCTGGAAGAATCAGAGAATACTGCTCTGAATTTCAACACAGAACTTCGTCTGGGGTCTTCACCCTGCACCGGTTCCCTTTCAATATACTGTTCTGTGCCCCCCGGAGAGTCTGCAATACTTGACTTTTTTGATGTCTCTGGAAGAATTGTAGAAACTATTCCAGTTGACACTGAAAACGGTGGTGAGGTACAGACCGTTTGGAATTGCAGAGATTCAAGCGGTAATTCAGTTTCCAGTGGAGTGTACTTCGTACGCCTTACAACCGTGGCAGGCACCGTTTCCACCCAGGCAGTGATTCTTCACTAAGGTAAAGTTACACAGATACCAGAAAGGGGGCAGCAAACGCTGCCCCCTTTTTCCACTTCCCTTTTAGATAACAAACTTGATTTGAAACCGCAGCACTTGCCCCTGTCACTGGCATCGATTCCTTGCGTAAAATATCATCGCAGTGACAAATGTATTAAATATGCGGGTAAGGAGAGCTGCAATTAACACCATTGATGAAACCAGATGGCAACAAAGATTTGATCATTTCACCAGGGCGTTGGCTCACAGCTTGCCTGCGGTAAAAAAGAATTCTCGGTTCTGGAACGAGCCGGGCTGATTCAAATTTTCGGATATACTTTTGAACTTTCCTGGAATACTTTAATAGACCTGCTATTGTATGAGGGTTATGACTTGAAAAGCCCACGACAGGTAATTCGAAAAAGCTTTGAGCTTGAATTTGTAAGCGAAGAAAATTGCGAGTTATTTCTTGATGCCCTGCTCAAGCGAAACCTTCTCAGCCATACTTATGAAGAAGAAACAGCTCTTGAAGCGGAACGGTTAATTACAAACTATTATTACCCGCTGTTGACTGCCATACACAATCAGCTGGAACAAAGACTACATGAAAACTGACAGGTTAAACAGCAGGTACAAAAACATCATAATCAACATGTTAGCCGCCAACCCGCGAGTTGAACAGACAGTACTGTTCGGTTCCCGGGCTATCAATACATTTACTCCCACTTCTGATATCGATCTTGCTCTGTTCGGGGATAAGCTGACTTTATCAGATCAGGCAATTCTAGTTGAGCAAATTCATCAATCTGTTGTTCCATTTGAAGTTGACCTGCTGCGATACAGCTCTGTTTCAAACAGAGAACTGCTTGAACAGATCATCAGGGATGGTGTGGTGTGTGCTATTCATGAATTAGTTCGCGACAACACAGCAATAACTCTGGTAGATTAACATTGAAATCATGCCCTTGACTTGCATGATTTCAATGTTATTTTCAATACATGATAGAAAGAAAAAAACTTTTAGACAAACTTTTGTTCAGCATTAGAGTGAATCCTGTCACGGCTCTTCTTGGTCCCAGGCAGTGTGGTAAAACCACTCTTGCTCATTCAGTTCATCAAGTTCAACCTGTAAATCATTTTGACCTTGAAAACCCAATTGATCGGGCTGCTCTCAGAAATCCAATCATGGTTCTTGGCGATTTAAGTGGCCTGGTTGTTCTTGATGAAATACATCGAATGCCTGAACTCTATGAGATTCTTCGTGTTCTGGTAGATGATCAATCATGCAAAGCAAGGTTTCTAGTTCTTGGAAGCTCATCTCCGCAAATAGTAAGAGAGGTCTCAGAAACACTCGCTGGAAGAATCGGTTTTGTGGATATGTCCGGCTTTAACCTTCAGGAAGTCTCCGACGACTCTTGGAGAGATCTCTGGTTGAGGGGTGGCTTTCCTCGTTCCTTCCTTGCAGAAAGCCAAGTGGCCAGTATACGCTGGCGAGAAGACTTCACAAGAACATTTCTTGAACGGGACATTCCACTGCTGGGCTTTCGAATTCCGCCAGAGGCAATGAGAAAATTCTGGACCATGCTTGCTCATTATCACGGCCAGAAATGGAATGCCGCTGAATTCTCCCGATCTCTTGGAGAAACAGAAAAAACTGCAGCAGCCTACCTGGACATTCTGTGTGGTACCTTCATGGTTAGAAAGCTGCAGCCATGGTATGTGAACATGAAGAAAAGGCAGGTGCGGTCTCCCAAGATATTTATCAGGGATTCTGGAATTTTACATTCTCTTCTCTCAATTCAATCATCCAGAGATCTTCTCAGTCATATAAAAGCAGGAGCATCATGGGAAGGTTTTGCTCTGGAGCAAGTTCTATCACTGACCGGAGACAGAAAGGCCTGGTTCTGGGGAACACATTCCGGAGCCGAAATTGACCTGCTTATTGACCCTGAGGGCATCAATCTGGGATTTGAGTTCAAACTTGCCTCAAACATTCGTACAACTAAATCCATGAGAATTGCACTGGAAGATCTGGGACTGAGTAAACTTTACCTGGTTCACCCGGGGGAAAGAACATTCAGGCTTGATGAAAGAATAACAGCATTAGGTATCTCTGATCTTGTTTCAGAGCTTGCTTCTTACACCCCTTGACCTTCAGTGGGTTACGGTGGCATATTCGCGGGCTGCTTGCCCCTTCTACAGAGTCGGGGACAACGCGACATTTTAATTGTCGCCGGCCCGGAAGCAGGGCGCTGTTGCGTCGGATCGCGGTATGCGATTCTTAAAGAACTGTTCAGTCAGTCTCTTTCCGGGTTCGGTGTTTGTTACACACCAACAGGGCCGGAAGGAGGCTTTGTTAATTGCGTAAATACGAGACCGTGCTGATCTGGAATGCCAGTCTTTCTGAGGCGGAGCTTAAGAAAGAAACGGGCAATGTACAGGAGATCGTCACAAACGGTGGAGGAGAACTCACAGGTTTTGACGACTGGGGTCGCCGTCAGCTGGCGTACCTTATCAACAAAGAAAGCGAAGGGGTTTACCACTTCGTGCACTGGAACGGCGAGTCAGATGTGAAACTGGCCATCGACAAGATGCTCAGGATCAACGACAACTGTCTGCGTCACCTGACCCTTAAGGACGATCGCGACGTCATGGGAAAATCAACATCCTATGACGATTCTCCAGCGTTTGACCAGGGAGAATAACCGTGAACATCCGCATGCCCACCATTAACAAGGTTCTGATTTCAGGTAATCTTACTGGAGACCCCAGAACAAGAATTCTTGAAAATGGAACCCATGTTGCCAGCTTTGGTGTCGCCAGTAATAAGCGGTACCGTGGAAACGATGGCGAGTGGCACGAAAAACCGTGTTTTGTTGAAGTAGTTACCTGGAGGCAGCTGGCCGAAAGAGTCGGCAGCAAACTTCACAAGGGAAGCCCTGTAATGATCGAGGGTGAACTTCAATTCTCTCAGTGGAATGCACAGGATGGATCAAAACGCAGTCGTGTAGAAATTCTTGCCCGAAGTGTTCAGATGCTGGAAAAAACAGGAGATTACGGTTCAAGCCCTTCCCAGGGAGGCGGTTCAGAGGAACCCCCTCGCAAGGAAGAACCAGCTGGACCCGACTACTCCGACGACATTCCCTTTTAGGGTCAGGAGTATCTCATGAGCCCTCAAAGAGATCTGCCCGGATTAAACTATGCTGTTATCATCGGTGTTATTAAACGCCGGAAAAGCCTCAGCATGACACGATCCGGCATTCCCGTGCTGCACATGCTTATAGAGAACACTGTAGACTCTTATCCAGGCAGCCTGGATACCATAGTAGCAGACATTGAAGTCGATGTGTGGGGAAAGCTGGCAACAGCTCTGGACGACAAGCTTCAAAAGGGAGATGCAGTTCTGGTTGAAGGCAGACTTGCACACAAAAAAACAGAAGACAGAGCCGGCGGAGAACACTATAAAACGCTTCTCAGAGCCCGCCGGATTGAACTCATGGAAAAAAAAGAAAGGAAGGCATAAATGCCTATCCGTGGCAAACGTAAAGGAATGAAGATCACCAGGAAGAAGAAATGCCGTTTCTGCATGAATCCTGACATGGAGATCACCTACAAGAACGAAAAAATGGTTCAGCGTTACATCAGCGATAGAGGCAAGATAGTAGCCAAGCGTGTCAGTGGTAACTGCGCCAGACACCAGAGAATGGTAGCCAAAGAGCTTAAAATAGCAAGATTCCTGGCTCTGGCCCCATACCTGAGAGAGCACTACAGGTAGAGAACGTTGAGAACACAGATAGATACAAAGAAAAAAAGATCCAGACAGATTCTGCTGGGTGGGTTGTCCCTGATCACGGGGTTTCCATTCCTGGCGGCGGGCGTGTCGGCTGCGCTGCTGAATGGCAAACTGAGCAGAGGCCTTCCAATTGCTGCTGTCATTATCTTTTTGTCGTGGTATCTTGCAGGTTTTCAGGGGGCGGCGATAACAACGGTATGCGCGGCGGTCGCGGCGATCTCTGCAAGATCCGGGTTCTCTCTGCTTAAAACCCTGTACCTTTCTTCCGGGCTTGCGCTGCTTACCGGTGGGCTGCTTTCCATGGGATTCCCGGGATTCATGAACATTGGAGCGGAAGAGCTTGCGCCACTTAGAGAGGTTTACCTTTCTGCAGGCCTGGAAACTGAGACCATTGATGCTGTGTTCGAACTGATTACATACTACTCACCGGGTATCGGTGCTGCTCACATCGTACTTGGTTCCATTGTCTCATTACTGTTTTTCAGAGCGCTCAGCGATAAAAAAAATAGTGTGACCATTCATGGAACAGCTAAATTCCGTATGCACTGGGGTGTTGCATGGATTCCCATTATCTGCCTGATTACATTACTGCTGGACAGAACCACGACAATTTCCGATTCAGTCCTTAGAATTTCCAGAAATATTCTGGTTTTCAGCTCGCTTCCTTACGGAATAGAGGGGCTGCAGGTTGTTGTTAAGTGGGTCAAAGGTTCACCGGGAATGTTATTCATGCTGATAGTGAGTGCGATATTTGCTCCACCTGTAATTCTTGGCGGATTAATACTGCTGGGGATTCTGGATACCTGGTTCGATTACAGAAAGAAAATAGACATAAGGATCGAAAGGATGAAAAATGAAGGTTCTTCTGATCAAAACAGTTGACACTCTCGGTACTCCCGGAGAAGTGGTCAATGTTGCTCCCGGATACGCGAGGAACTACCTGCTGCCTCATAAACTTGCAGTTCTCGCCACAAAAGGCTCCACGAAAATGGCTGTTTCTCTTAAGGCTGCTGCTGCTGCAAAGGCAAAAGAGCAGAACAAAGCAGCAGAGGCTCTGGCTGAAAAGCTTCGACAACTCACACTGACCTTCACTGTAACTGCCGACGAGAACGGACAGCTCTACGGTGGAATAGGTGAGCGTGAGATAGCCGCTGCTCTTCTTGAGAAAAAGTTTGAGATCGACAAAAAGCAGATTGTTATGGCAAGCCACATAAAAATGCTTGGCGAACACAAAACTCAGATCAAGATTCATGGAGATATTGTTGAAACCATTACCGTAAAGGTAGAGGCTGAAGCCTAGGAACATGACCTAATGTATCTTCTTGCGGTGGAAACCTCATGCGATGATTCTGCTGTTGCCGTTCTCGATGGGAATGGCAACGCTGTTGCCGAGCTGGTTTCTACCCAGATAGTTCATGGAAGTTACGGTGGGGTTGTCCCGGAGATAGCCTCACGACTTCATATGACTATACTGCCCGGTCTTGTCAGGGAAGTGCTGGAAAAATCCCGCATTTCCCTGAAAGACATAGATGTTTTTGCTGCTACTGCCGGCCCGGGGCTTACAGGCTCTCTGCTGGTAGGTCTTTCCTGGACAAAAGCGGCAGCATTTGCCCTGGAAAAACCATTTCTGGGAATTAACCATCTATCTGCCCACCTCCACATACACCACAGCTCTCCTGTGGAATTTCCAGCAGTTGCTCTTCTTGTCAGCGGCGGGCACACCATGATCTTTCACATGCCGTCATGGAATGAATGTATTCTTCTGGGAACCACCAGAGACGACGCAGCCGGCGAGGCGTTTGACAAAACTGCAAAGCTCATGGGCCTGGGATATCCAGGAGGCAGAATAATTGATCAGCTTGCAGAAACAGGAGACCCGGAAGCGGTCTCTCTTCCTTCTCCCATGGGTAGTAAAAAACTGCCTGAGTTCAGTTTCAGCGGCCTGAAAACAGCAGTAAGACTTGCCTGGGAAAAGGGAAATGTTTCCGCTGAAAACCTTTCTGCCAGCTTCAGAAAAACCGTCTGCCACCTGCTTGTTTCCAAGACCATGTATCAGGCAGGAAAATACAAGGCAAGATCTGTTCTTGTTGCCGGGGGCGTATCTGCAAATTCTCTTCTTCGGTCTTCTTTTAAACACCAGTGTGACAAGAGAGGAATTTCTCTTTTTCTGCCTCCAATCGAGCATACCATGGATAATGCCGTAATGGTTGGCAGAGCAGCACTGTCTGTACTGGAGGCTGACCCGGAAGCTCATTCACCCGCTTCCTGTAACACCTTTCCAAGGTGGCACGCAGAAAAACTCTCTCCTTTATCCTGTTGATCCACTCTTTTCGTCAGTTAAACAAAAGCATGACACAACCCTCCAATTCAACTATCTTCTTTCTGTAACTGCAGCGAGTGGAGAAATTGATGAGAACGGGTACTGATGTTGTTGAGAACTCAAGATTTATTCGATCTGTATCCAGAAATTCCGGTAGACTCCGTAATAGACTCTTCACTCCGGATGAACTAAAGTATAACCCTGGTGAACTTGATCTTGCTGTAATGTTCTCTGCTAAGGAATCAGTAGCCAAGGCTCTTGGAACCGGGTTTGATTCTGCTCTTTCCTGGCACGATATAGAAGTATACATAACCGAAAACGGTGTAAAGGCAATTCTTTCCGGCAAAGCTCTTGAACTTGCAGGGAACTGTGAAGTTCTCATCTCGGCAACACGGGACCGGAACACATGCTTAACCTTTGCACTTTTAACCGAAGGGGAGTGACATGGCTTTCTGGCAGACGCCATCTGAAATTTCTGAGCTGGACAAAAAAGCTATTAATTCCGGAACTCCAGGACTTGTTTTAATGGAAAGAGCCGGCAGAGCCGTTGCAAATACAGTAATGCGTATGGTCTCTTCTGAAGATGGTATTGTTGTAGTATACACCGGCCCGGGAAATAATGGCGGAGACGGATTCGTGGCAGCCAGATTTCTTGTTCACGGCGGATACAGGGTTGTTGTCCGCCCGTCTTTTGGCCCTTCCAGCACCATCTCTGACGATTGCCGGGTCAATATGCAAAGCTATCTTTTCGCCGGCGGCATAATATCCTATGAACCTCAAGTTACCGCTTCCGTTGCCGTTGATGCCCTGCTGGGCGTGGGCTTTACCGGCAACCTCAGAGGCGGCACACTTGATCTTGCTGTGGAATGCTCCGGACTTAACATCCCGATTGTGGCAGTTGATATGCCTACAGGAGTCGACGGCCTTACCGGACAATGCGACCACTCGGCGATAAAAGCCAAAGTTACTGTTACTTTTGCTGCACCCAAACTTGGTCTTCTGCTTCCTCCGGGCTGTGGACACTGCGGTTCCCTGCTTCTTGAAGACATCGGTATTCATGTTCCAAAAAATAATCTGCGCAGAGTAATGACAAAAAGTTTTGCAAGAGGGTTGCTGCCCGAGAGACCGGTAGACAGCCACAAGGGCATTTTTGGCAAAGTGCTTGTACTGGCCGGGTCCGAAAAAATGCCAGGAGCTCCTCAACTTGCCGCTATGGGCGCTCTGCGGTCCGGGTGTGGCCTGGTTGAGGTCTGTGTTCCTCTGCCTGCTTCCCCGGCAATAGCAGGCAGAATTCCAGAGGTTCTCTCTACATATTTTCTTCCTGGAGATGTTACTTCTCTTCCAGACTACAGAGATTTTTCTGTTGTTGTAATTGGGCCGGGGATGGGAAAAACAGCAAGCACAGAACGAATACTGAGGCATGTTCTTGGCACATGGAAGATCCCTGTAGTTCTTGATGCAGATGCCCTGAATGTAATAGACTCAACCCTGGCTGAAATGCTTAAGTCATATCCGGAGGAAACTGTGATAACTCCACACCCGGGAGAACTGAAACGCCTCACGGGTTGCGGTGATGACCTTAATGCAAGATATGCTGCTGCCGACAAAACTGCAAAGGCTCTTAACTGTTCTGTTCTTCTAAAGGGCAAGCCATCTCTTATCTTCTCTCCGGAAGGCCACAGAACAACCAGTCCCACAGGCAACCACGGGCTTGCAACCGGGGGCTCCGGTGACACTCTTGCCGGAATTGTTGCAGGATTAATAGCACAAGGCAGCAGGGGTTTTGAAGCACTGAGTCTGGCAGCTTATGTTCACGGGCTTGCAGCAGATATTCTTGCAGCAGAAACATCGGCCAGGTCAATTATCGCCTCTGATGTTGCAGGAAAAATAGGTACAGCGTTCCGCATGATCGAAGGCTCCGAATCCGATTCTCTTTTAGGTGGAAACCCCTACTGGACTCGGGACTGACTTTTGTTAAGATTATGAGTTCAGGTACAGAAATCGTAAGGTGTGTTTATTTGGAGGGGTTGGTGATATAGTGAAGACAGTCAAGGAGCAGCTTACAAAACTCAGGCTGCTTGTGTCCACAAAGTCAGTTTCAAGAGCCAGTAGTACTTTTGCTGTTTACAAAACCGAAAATGATCCTGCTACCGTTTCCGAGAAACTTGACCTTTTAGGAAAAATCTCTTCGTTGACCGGAAAAGCCAGTGACATAATTCTTCACTGTCCTGCGGATTTCAGAACAAAGGATGACGCAGCAAAGGTTTCTGAATCTCTTAAAAAGAACAAGCTCAACCCTGTTACGGTCATGGCTGATCTTCACATTCCCCGCAAAAGGGGCGTTCTCAACCACAGACTTATGTACGGTACACTAACATCACCCTACCCCGAGATCAGAGTGGCATCGATCAACCAGGTCTTGACGGCAATGGAGCTAATGCGGGAAATTAAATGCAGACAGCTCGGTCTCTGGATTCCCGACGGTATTGACTCCCCCGGGGAGAAAAACATGGTGGATATGCTGTTCGGAATTCTGAAAGGACTCCGGCAGATAGGCATGAAGATTCGCAAGAGTGAAAGTATGCTGCTTAATTTCAAGCCTTTTAATCCCGCATATTGTGCTACTGCTGTTCCCGACTGGGGTACAGCCAGCTGGCTGTGCCGGGAAACTGATCAATCCTGTAAGGTAATGCTGGATACTGCTTCCATGCTTCCAGGAGAAAGCCTTGAATCTGTAGTTGTTTCCCTGCTTCATCAAAAAATGCTTGGAAGGCTCATTCTCTCTGACAACAAACTGGGAATGGGTGCAATGCCGGCAGGTTCTCTTGATGCCGGTGCTCTTTTCCGACTTTTCCTGAACCTTCGCTTGGCGGAAGACGCGGGACTTGGCTCTTTAGAAGATACCAGTATTGAACTTAGAGTTGATTCAAGGGTTGGTTCCACAGAAGAAAATATTCTGATTGCAATAGAAAACACAGAATACGCTCTTGCAAGAGCTGCCCTGGTTAATCTTGATGAATACAAGGCGGCACAGTCCAAACCCGACATAACCACAGCAAACAGAATTCTGAGGGATGCATTTGTAACAGATGTTAGACCGGTTGTGGCTTCCTGGAGAAAGGACAACAACCTTCCGGAAGATCCCATGGACAAAATTTAAACCTGCAAAACCTGTTTTTTCAAGGGCGACGAGGGTCGCCCTTTTTTAATAAGTATTCTTTACCCGGACAAAGTACTGTTTCTGCCAGAGAGTGGACGATCAGTAATGTTTAGATGACAATGGCAACATCTACTATGCGGAAGGCTGCTATTTCGTAAGAGTTAAGGCCCATGTGGACGGTAAGGTTTTTGAAGGAAGCGCCAAGCTTCTTGTTGCCGGATAAATGATCTGCAAGAGTTGTTTTACATGTCAGGGATTACACCTTGTGCAGTAGTTACAGATCCCCTGGGTAGAACCGTCTCCCCAGTGATACCATGCATCCTCTATTTCCGAGCCCAGAAACTCCGGGTCCAGCTCTAGAAAACCACAGTGCCCCACCAGGCTGACCACTGCAGGAAAACCACCGAACCCGCCAGCAAGTGCGGCTATTTCCGAATAGCCGGAGGCGTTCAATGAAACAGCATACAAAGATATATCGCCATCCTCCACGTCAAGAAATTGAAGGGATTCTACTATTTCAAGAGCCATGTTCTTGTTCGCAACTGAATCGGTAGACATTATAAGAAGAAA
>JAOZLN010000044.1:3746-12125 GCA_029934845.1 Candidatus Sabulitectum sp. | reverse complement strand
CTGGAACCGCTATCAAGCAGGTAATCATGGGAAGTTCAGGGTAACCAATACTGTCTGTCAGCGGAGAATCGGTGAACCGGATGTACTCCAGGCTGTCATACTGAACCGTTTCCAAGGTGAGCGGTGTTTGTGCTATGAATGCCACATGCGAACTGTCTGCCACTGTTGTGTGAATGGGTGCTGTATCGGCTACGAGAGCGAAGAGAAGGAGTGACAACAATTACGACCTCCCAATATGCGAATGTTAATGACGCACTACATTACTTTCCTGAGAATAGAGCCTTCTTACTTTCCTGTCAAGAGATGCATGGGTGGAAATCATCTACCTGCTGACTGCATATTAAGAAATGGTGAAAAGAGTTGAATAAGCCGGGCCGTCTGCGGAAAGCCTGCTGTTTATCAAGCTGAGGAAATTGCAGCTGCCTGTTATTTGTCTGTTAAGATCAAAGACAGGGCACTGCTTTCCTCGTCTGGCTCTGGCAATTGTAACATGGGGAATGAATAGTCTGCTGCCTCCGGTTCTGTTGTCCTCGTCTGGAATTGAATCAAGAAGCTGTGTTATTGACAACAGGCTGGAAGAGAACTTTCCGGAAAGCCACAGAACAGAGGGAGGGTTACCGAATGTTCCCGTCCTGTTGAAAGTGTACTCGATTGGAAGCAGCTCTTCCAGAGAAAGATCCTTCATTTCTCTGATCACCTCATGTGCCTCTCTATCTCCCAGGAAACGAAGAGTTAAATGCAGTTGATCTTCCCGGGTCCAGCGAAGAAAAGGATGTTTTTTTATAAGCGGTTCCCGCCATTTATGAATGGCCTGAATAGCACTTCCTGGCAGTTCAAGGGCTGCAAACAATCTCACGGCAGCAGTTCAAAAAGGGTTCCCAGCGCCCGGGCACAAGCCCCCTCCCGCACAGATTCCCTCTCTCCTCCCAGCCTCCACAGATAAGCTTTTTCCACTTCGCCACAGCTTAAGGCAGTCCATACTGTTCCCACAGGTTTAGCATCTGTGCCACCACCCGGCCCTGCGATTCCTGTCACAGACAAAGAACAGTCCGACCCTGTAATTCTTCTAGCTGCTCTGGCCATCTCCAGGGCTGTCTGCTCGCTGACCGCTCCGTAAACTTCAAGTGTTTTCTCTTTCACACCAAGCAGGCTGATCTTCAAATGGTTGGAATAGGCGATAACCCCGCCAACATACCAGCTGGAGGCTCCTGGAACAGCTGTGATCCCGCTGCCAATACCTCCTCCGGTACAGGATTCAGCAGTGGCAAGAGAAAGCCCGGCCAACTGCAGTTTTCTGCCAAGTGCTTCCTCAAGAGTTTCATCGCGCAGAAAGGAATAAACCCGGCTGCCCAGTCTTCTCATTACATCCTCTACAAACCCATCAGCTCCGGCTCCGGAAACTTTGATATCGACCCTGCCGGGTGAAGGCAGAAATGCAGGAACAATGCTGTTCTTTTTTGCCAGGTCTTTTAGATCATCGAAAAGATTGTTCTCTTTCAAACCCCATGTTCTGATAAATTTTACCTTGTTTGCGCTGCGTGGTTGAACGCCAGCCTTCTTGAGGCATGGCAGGATAAGTGCTGAAGATTCCCTGGGAACACCAGGTATGCAGATCACAACACCGCTTCCCACATGAAGCACTATTCCAGGTGCGATACCCACAGGATTTAAAACAGGAAGTGCTCCATCTGGAATATCTGCCTGTTTCAGAGCAGAAAGAGGAATACCAAGCCCATATTCCAGTTGCTTCTCTCTTACCATTCTTTCTGCAAGTGAAGATCTTACAAGCTGCAGGTCGAATGCGTCAGCAACTGCCTGTACAGTCAGATCATCATCGGTTGGCCCCATTCCCCCTGTAACGATCACAACTCTCTCGTCACAAAGAGAGTCTTTAACCGCAGCAGAGATCTCCTGTGGCACATCCCGAACTACTCTTGCCAGAACAACAGGAAGCCCCATCTCTGCAAGCAATCCGGAGAATCGGTGAAGATTGACATCTCTGGTGCGACCGCTAAGAAGCTCATCTCCAACCAGAACAAGCGCTGCCTCAGAAAACACCGGAGACACCAAGCAGATAAGCGATCAGAAGCACACCAGCCGCCATAAGGCCAGCGGCAACATCATCAAGAAGAATACCGATCCCGTTCTTCATTTCATCAAGTTTGTTTACCGGCCATGGCTTCGCTATATCGAAGATCCGGAAAAGCACAAGAGCTGCAAGAATTCCCCAGATACCCCATTCTTGAGGTGCTGCCAGACAGGCTATCCATGTGCCGGCAACCTCGTCAATGGTCACTATGGAAGGGTCTTCTCCCCAAAGCTTCCTGCCAGCCTCACACCCGAGCCAGCCAAAAAGAAGAATTGGCGGAAGAAGAACAAGAGGGTCTACAGGGGAATAGTAAAAAACAGCCGCAGCAATAATACTTCCCACTGTGCCTGGCCCCCATGGAAAAAAACCGGTTCCCATGGTTGATGCGAAAGCTCCGCTGAGAAAACGAATAACTTTAAACTGCCAGATACGGGATATGTATTTCACATTCCAAGCCTCTGCAGAACATTTCTGTTTCGCCAGAAATAATGAAAAGCCGAGATCAAAGTAAGTACCAGTGCAATCCACATGGTAACTTCACCTGTGAGTGATGCGACCTTTGGAATACTATCCATTCTAAGAAGCGAAAGAAGCATATAGTACGATACAGTAAACATCTGCACCGCAGCCTTCCACTTTCCAATACCTGAAGGAAGAATAAGAACACCTGCATAAGCAGCAATTGACCTTAGACCGGAAATCAGCAATTCCCTGCCAACAACCACATAAACCGTCCATTGCGGCATAAGCCCAAGGTCTGCAAGGCCGATCCACGCCAGACACACAAGCAGCTTGTCTGCCAGAGGATCAAGAAATTTGCCTAAATTAGATATCCAACCGTATTTTCTTGCAAGGTAGCCGTCCACCATATCCGTAAGCGCAGCGACGACAAAAACAACAAAGGCACCCAGCCTGGCTCCTGGTTCTCCTATCTGAAGAAGGATCATAACCACAGGAGCCATGATAATTCTTGCCACAGTAAGCCGGTTGGGCCAGTTTAATGCCATCAGTACCCGCGGCGGCCTTTAAGAGCCTGGGACAAAGTAAGCGAATCGGCAAACTCGACAAGAGCACCAGGCGGCAACCCTCTGGCAAGTTGAGTTACCCGTATGTTTTTTGATTCAAGCTGGTTGGCAATGTAAGCACATGTAGCCTCACCCTCGGTGGTAGAATCAAGAGCCAGGATAACTTCATCAGCCCCTATGGTAACAGCCCTTTCAACCAGCTGAGGTATACCCAGATCTGAAGGACCAATACCGTCAAGCGGGGCAAGACTGCCATGAAGAACAAAGTAAAATCCCCGGTACAGCCCGGTATCCTCCATAGACCGCTGGTCAGCAGGAGTGTGAACCACGCATATGGTATTCTGTCTGGACAGGTCAAGACAGGTCTCACAGATATTGTCACCTGTTAAATTCCTGCACAATGTACATTCCCCCACACCTGTTACAGTTTCTGCGAGTACTCTGGAAAGATCCGAAGCAAGCTCTCTGTTGTCTACAAGCGAAAAGGCAAGCCGGAGAGCGGTTTTCTTCCCAATTCCAGGTAACTTCCCAAGTGTTGAAGCAAGAGAGTCAACAAGGGACTCTTTCACATCAATCCTCCCAGCCCTCCTGGCACTCCCAGTCCACCCATTTTCTTCTCGGATGCTGCTTTGCTTTTATCAACAGCGTCTTGTACGGCAACAAGAATAAGGTCCTCCAGCATCTCCACATCCTCGGGATCTACTGCTTCTTTGGAAATCTTAATTCCCACAACATTGGATTGCCCTGTAACTGTCACCTTAACCATACCGCCACCGGCAGAGCCTTCAATTCTTTCATCTGCCAGCTCTTCCTGAGCTTTCATCATGTCCTGCTGCATCTTCTGAGCCTGGGCCATCATTTTCTTCATCTGACGATTCATTTTTCACCTGTCCCTATCCGTTTTCAGGGATCATATCGAAGAGACCGGAGACTTTCCTCACATAGGAATTCTCCTTCTCCTTTTCACTTTTGTCTATTTCTTCAACAACTTCATTCTTTTTCACTGCTGCAACTGCTGAAGGCTGTTCAGCAACAGAACTGACCTCTGTGACAGATTTTGCACCATTGTCTGGAACCATCCCGGCAGTGGGCGATTTGCTTTCAGATTCCACTCTTTCTTCTGTTTTTACAGCTGTAACAGCAACACTCTCCACCACAGAAGGCAGATTCTCGAATCCAAACGCAATGCCGAATTTAGATGCGGTGATCAAGGCAGCCTCCAGGGAAATTCTGGGAGAAGCCCCTGCTCTTATCTGATTTGCTGCGCCACCTACAAGTCTCAGAATGTTGAGTACATGCACATCAGAAACACCGGCAACAGTCTGCTGGATCAAAACGATCTCGCTGTCGGAGAGATCTGTAATTCCTTTTTCGGCACCGGATGCAGCAAGAAGCAGGTTTCTTAGAAAGCCCACCAGAGCATCAATCAATTCCTCGATGCTGTATCCTCGTACAAGTGCATCTTCAACAAGATCAAGAGCGACAGCCCCGCGAGAGTGCAAAACCGCGTCTGATATTTCAGCAAGCAGATCAGCTTCCACCAGCCCAAGAAGTTTTGAGACCGACTCTCCTGCAATAACTTTACCAGCGAAACTCACAAGCTGATCCATTATGGAAAGAGCATCTCTCATGCTCCCGCCGGACGCTCTGCAAACAAGACTTAACGCATCAGGATCAATTGTTATTCCTTCTTTACCAGCTTCATCCTTTATGTAAGCACCCATAACTGAAGAGGGTATTCTTCTAAAGTCAAATCTCTGACAACGGCTAAGAATTGTAGCAGGAACCTTTCGTGGTTCAGTTGTGGCAAATATGAAAATTACCTTGTCTGGAGGTTCCTCAAGAATTTTTAGAAGAGCGTTGAATGCTTCTCTTGTAAGCATGTGGACCTCATCAATGATGTATATCTTGTAACCACCCTCAGCAGCGGCATATCTGGCCTTCTCTCGAAGGTCTCTTATCTCGTCTATTCCTCTGTTGCTGGCACCATCGATTTCAAGCACATCAAGATAACCACCTGCTGCGATCCTCTTGCAGGCTTCGCACTCCATACAAGGATCCGGAGTTGGTCCGTTCTCACAATTCAAAGCCTTGGCAAGGATCCTGGCAGTGGTTGTTTTTCCAACACCTCTGGGGCCGGTGAAAAGATACGCGTGTCCAATCCGTTCACTGTCAATAGCATTACACAGAGTTTTTGTTACATGCTCCTGTGCAATAACATCACTGAAGGTCTGAGGTCTCCACTTGCGTGCAAAAACAAGATAACTCAATATGTCCCCCCGTCTTCGTTTGGAAGTGCCGGTTACTCGCCCTGGATTGACCAGTTCAAAAGAGTGAATCAAATAAAAGCACAAACAAAATGATCTGCATCACCCGCAACAATCCACTTACGGCTGCTGCCTTCCGACCCTGACCGGGTTCGCGGGGTTGCGCCGCGCAGGTTCTGTTTGTTAAACCAGTATTCGAAGGACACTCCAGCGAACAAAGCCGCGCCAGGTATTCAGCCTCGCTAAAGCGGATTGCGAGTACAGGGCACCGCTGGCTCCCCACCTAGAGTAACCGGCACGCAAAGATAGGTAAAAACAGGTTTTTTTTCAAGTCTCTTGAATAGAACGCATCACTACTTGCTGATGCAAAGAAGTCATATCGCAAGAATAATAGATGAATACAGGTTGTGATCAGAGAACAATAATAAGCCTGTAGCAACGAGAATTTCTTAAAGACGGAAGCCCGGGAAGAGAATCGCCCATAAAGCCACCTGCTTCTCCTGCACGATCAGACCGGTTACCATTAACAAAAACCGGGTAATTTCTTATCCACTCAGCTCCGCCGGCAACACTGCTTCTTGTTTCTACAACTACACCGGTACTATCGGCTATTTCTGAAGAAAGAGAGGAAAGCCATCTTGCCGATTCAGCAACCCCGCTTTCTCTTACTGTAATAATACGATTGAGTTGAACGATCTCAAGACCTGGATAGGCTGAGCTGACCACTTCTGCAAGAATGGATGATGCAGTATCTCCCCGGATTGAATAAATACCAGGTGAAAAATTCTCCCACTGAATATCCGGTTCGAAATTCAAACTTACAGCAAATGAGTCTGGATTCAGAAATGGAACAGTACCACCGACCTGTGCAATCTGTAAGGGAAGATCTGCAGTCAGATCAGGAATTACATCCTCGACTCTTTCCTCCGCTGTTAAGAGCAGACTATCAGGTACAAAATCAAATATTCCGTTCTCTGCAGAAGTATCACTGCCAGGAACTGTATCTGCCAGAATAGGCTGAACTATCTCTTCCACTGTATCAGCGGAAAAAAGATCTGTCTTTTCTTCAATATGACGATTGCTGGAAAATGGATTGGCAAATACAAAAAATCCTATCAAGCCAAGAAATGAAGCCACAGAAAGCCATGCCTTCCAGGAAATGACTCTTCCACTTCCCCCCTTCAACCCTGAAACAGCACCAAGGGCGCCACCCTGTCGCCGATAGGCAAGTTTCATCTCTCTGGACACGGAGGAAAGCCATCCGGCAAGGGTCTTGTTTTTTCCTTTTCGGTGAAGAACCACAGCACTATTCTCCAATTGAATCCAGCCGCTGGCGGTAAGGATCACATAGGTGGTATCCTGCTTGATTCTGGCATGTCCGCATACTGGCCTGCCTGTTTCAGTCCCGCCAAGCCACCATTTCAGATCTCGTATTTTTTTATAATAATCCGGATGATCAGCAGACATACTAACTTGATTCGCCACCGATTGATCCCTGACAATACAATCCACACCGTCGGAATCAATTCTGTAAAGCCTGCAATTCCCCGTTATAGCGTACCAGATGTGAGTTCCACTGAATGCAATTGCTGCAGCACTGCATCCGGATAGATTTTTGCCCCGGATTATATCAGCAGCTTCAAGCATGGAATCAAGGAGGGCATCTTCTACTCCAAAGGCTACCCCCTCAGCAAATACATCTCTTACTGTTTCCACAGTTATCAATGCTGATGAATTATCCTCCGGATCCCTGTTCTCGGCCACAACAGTAACGCCTGCGTAAGGGTAATCGCCCCTGAAACCATCGGCAGCCAGACCGCGCTGAATTCTACTGCGTCCATTTTGAAGCTGCCATGCTACACTGCAATCAGTGTCGAGCTCAGTGGTGGATTGGCGTTTCATACATCATACCGTTTCTAAAGTTATGGTGGAGATGAGCGGGATCGAACCGCTGGCCTCTGCCTTGCGAAGGCAGCGCTCTACCAACTGAGCTACATCCCCACATGAGCCCCGCATAATCAAACATTCAGTTCTTACTTCGCAAAATTCAGCCGGTAACTATCAACGATCCTTTACCGGAGACTGCAAGAAAGTCAGATTCATCTTCCGCAAAGGACACTCCGGGGTCTGCTGCAACAACACTTTCATTACGAATTCTTAAGCCTGGTGTTACTTTAAGTTTCTTGATCCTGCCGTTAACAAACAGAAGAATACTGCTGCTGTTCCCTGTTCCATGCAGTTTGCACAATGAAGGAACGGAACCAATGCCACATGCTTCATGGGTAACTTTAGCAGGTCTGACAGCAATTCTGTCTATTCGAACAGTCATACCTTTTTTAAAATCAGCCACAACAGGGGTAAGACTTCCCTGGCCCATCCAGACCATGCCATTACCGCTGAGAATATCACCTTCAAGTAAAACTGAATCATCAAATGCCATGACAAGACCCCTGATCACTCTAACCCTGTCATTTTCAAGACGGAGACCACAAAGGGAATTTCCGTCTCCGGGAAGCAATGTATACCTGGATAAACCGCTGGATACTGTATCTTTTTCTTCTAACTCTGCAGGTGCTATTTCACCCCGGTCAGAAGGTTCTTCTTCGGTCACCACTGGTACTACAACCGTAATATCTGCAACAGGCTCTTCTTCTTCAGCATCAGCTTCAGCAGCAACAGGTTCCTCTTTACCAGACTCAGTCTGAACAGTTTCCTCTATTGGCTCCGGTTCTGAAGCTGCGGTCTCGCTGCCACCGAACATGGCTCCAAGGTCTGCGGCCTGAGTTTCATCAACTGGTTCAGGAGTGGCCTCTGCGGGCTCCTGTTCTGCAGCTGCGGTCTCGCCGCCACCGAACATCGCCCCAAGGTCTGCTGCCTGAGTTTCATCTGCCGGTTCAGGTGTGGCCTCTGCCGGCGGTTCTGGCTCTGAAGCTGCGGTCTCGCTGCCACCGAACATGGCTCCAAGGTCTGCGGCCTGAGTTTCATCAACTGGTTCAGG
>JAOZLN010000044.1:0-3646 GCA_029934845.1 Candidatus Sabulitectum sp. | reverse complement strand
GCCACCGAACATCGCCCCAAGGTCTGCTGCCTGAGTTTCCTCAACTGGTTCAGGAGTGGCCTCAGCGGGCTCTGGTTCTGAAGCTGCAGTCTCACTGCCACCGAACATGGCTCCAAGGTCTGCTGCCTGAGTTTCATCTGCCGGCGGTTCTGGTTCTGAAGCTGCGGTCTCGCTGCCACCGAACATGGCTCCAAGGTCTGCTGCCTGAGTTTCTTCTGCTGGCGGTTCCGGTTCTGAAGCTGCGGTCTCGCTGCCACCGAACATTGAACCCAGATCAGCAGGCTCATCCTGATCAAAAGCATCTGAAACAGAGCTGGTATTCCCCAGATCAGGATCTGGTGCAGAAGCTCCGAAGATAGAAGAAAAATCCACTACTGGCTTTTCTTCCTTCTTTTTATCTTTATGGTTCATTCCAATGGTATCCAGAAGATCTTCCACACCTGGAACATCAGCTTTCTCTCCCATGCCGATGGTGTTAAGAAGAGCGTCAATACTGCCTGGTGAGTCTTCAGCAAAAATTCCTTCACCTTCGCCGGAATCTGCAAAGATCTGCTGTCCTTCCGCCAGTGAAGTTTTTTCAGTAGAAGGTTCCTTAGTGATGTTCTCCAGCCTGGACAGAGCAACCTTTGCTCCATGATGATCCGAATTCATATCAAGAACCACACGGAAATTGTCTCTGGCGAGTTCGTAATCGGAGGTTTCTTCAAGAACCTGGCCGAGCCTGAAATGGGTGTAGATGTTATCGACCTCAAGTGTGGCGAGAGCCTCCAGCTGAGACTTTGCTTCGTCCCATAATGTAAGCTGCATGCATGCATCTGCCAGAAGACTTCTGGCACGAGCTCTTGTTCCGATCAGGCCGGTGGCTTTCAATAGCAGTTCTCTCGCCTGTTCGGCTAAGCCGCGAGCAAGATATCCCTCGGCATCCCTGCATAACGCATTGTAAGTTTCACTTGTGAAAGCATCAGCCATAAGAAGCCCCCCGGGTTTGTATATTTATGTACATATAAAACAGTATAATCGTTTTCGGCGTACGGAACGAAAACAAGCAGGGGCACCGGGAATAAGTGAACCAACCTGCATTACTGAGCCAGCTACCTTCCAGCGATGGCGGAGAGGGAGGGATTCGAACCCTCGGTGACGCATGACGCCACACACGGTTTCCAACCGTGCTCCTTCGACCAACTCGGACACCTCTCCGTATCATGCTGCTGTCGGGGGTAACGCTCTTTGATACACTGTTACAGTCCCCTGGCTCCCCGCACAAAACCGGGTTCAATTTATAGGAATTTACCCCCTAGTTGTCAACATGTTTTTTTTTACAAGTCACAGTTTTCAGACAGACTTCTTTTTTCAGGAGCCCTGTTCAGCTCTTGCATATTTCGTGAAACCAAGTATTATAGGCACCCGTAGTTTGTTAAAAATTTCACATAGTTAGGAGTATATTTTGAGAATCCGTCTTAGTCTAGTATTGCTTGTGGCTCTTGTCACACTGTCAATGGCAGCTGAAAGAGTTGTTCTTTTCGAAGATTTCACTAACAGTGGTTGCGGGCCGTGCTGGAATACAGAGCCGCAGATCAACGCATTTATCAGTGCGAATATAGGCTCGGGAAACCTCTGTGTTGTCCGACCCCATGTTAACTGGCCAGCAGCCAATGATCCAATCTACCGTGCTAATCCCACTGAGCAGACTGTTCGCAAGGCTCAGTACGGTGTCAGCGGCGTGCCTTATCTTAAGATAGATGGCATAGTTTCTGTCAATGCCAACAACCTGCAGAACCCATACAACTCCAGACTTGCGGTTCCTGCTATCATCGCTATTGATGTTGCCAGAAACGGCGATGCTTCCTCCGGTACACTCAGCTTCAGAATTATTGCCGAGGAAGACCCGGAGTGGACTGTTCCCATGAATCTCTGGCCCATAATTGTTGAAGACAACATTCCAGGTGTTGGCTACTGGGCTGGTTCAGTATTCGAACAGGCTTTCAGAAAGAATGTCTTCGGTTACTACGGAGAAACACTGGTATTCGAGGGACCTTACCCCGACACCATCTTCACCGAAGCAGAATACACTATCCTGTCAACATGGGATGTGGACGAGCTGCACCTGGCAACATTTGTTCAGTGTGCCTACCAGGCAAACGAGCACGAAGTGGAAAATTGCAACTGGGCAAAGCTCATGGATATCCCAATGGGAATTGATGACGCAGGATGGGGTAACAACAACGATTTGTTACTTTCTGTTGGACCGAACCCATCAATGGGAACATTCAACATAAATACTGTCATTCCTGGAAACTCTACTGGCACCATTGAAGTGTTCAACATTGCAGGTCGAATAATTGCATCCGGATCAGCTTCAGAGATGCGTGATGTAACTGTTGATGAATCCGGTATTTATCTGATCAGACTTTCTACACCCGGCGGTATGAGCGTTACAGAGTCTGTAGCGGTTATCAGATAGTTTCTGCTTTATTGTTTTGTACGGGGGCGGGAAACCGCTCCCGTTTTTTTATGTAAGACTGTCTCTGAACCTGTGAAGGAATCTGGATACCGGCAGCCCCATCACATTGAAGTAACAGCCCTCTACCTTGTCTATAAGAACACAGCCCCGACCCTGAATACCATAGGCTCCCGCTTTATCCATAGGTTCTCCTGTGGCAATGTACGCCCGTATCTCGTCATCGGGAAGGTCTCTGAACTTAACCTTTGTGGCCTCTGCAAAAGAGAAAGACAGGTTGCGGCTCTGCCACATTAGGGCAACTCCTCCGTAAACTGTATGCCATCTACCGGACAAAGAACGCACCATCTGAAAAGCCTGCTCTGTGCTTTGTGGCTTGCCAAGAAGAACTCCGTCCCTGAACACCATTGTGTCCGCTCCAAGAACAGGATGATCGGGAAACCTGTGCGACACATCTGCAGATTTTGCCTGTGCCCAGTGTGTTACTACATGGTCTGGTGCTCCCTCCATTGGTATTTCCTCTACAGATGAGGGATACACACGGTGGGGAACCCCGGCAAAACCAAGTATTTCTGTTCGTCTGGGTGATCTGCTTGCAAGGATCAACTTGGTATCAACATTGTACCAGTAGTTCATACGCTGGCTCCTGGCAAAGATTTCATGTTCTCCAGCGGAGAGTCGATCATAATTGTTACCGGACCATCGTTGATGAGCTCAACATACATGTGAGCTCCAAAAACACCCTCTGCTACTGGAAACTGTCTGTCTTTAATTTTCTGAACAAACAACCTGTAGAGAATATTAGCGGTGTCAGAGTCAGCGGCTTTGACATAGCTGGGACGCTTGCCTTTTCTGGTGTCAGCGTGAAGAGTAAACTGACTTATTACAAGAATTTCGCCTGAGATGTTTCTTACCGATAGATTCATCCTGCCGTTCTCGTCTGGAAAAACACGAAGACCCGTGATCTTTTCAACCATCCAGTCCAGCTCTTCCGGGGTATCGTCTCCTCTGAAACCTGCCATAACAACAAGTCCTCTTGCTATTTCTCCTGCAACAGAACCGTCAACTGAAACTTTGGCTTTTGAAACCCTTTGAACAAGAGCCTTCACTAAACATCTTCCTTAAGAGAAGAAGGAATACCAGGGTAAATTGCAACTGCAGTACCGGCTATTGAGCCCAGGCCAAGAG
>JAOZLN010000272.1:3124-3839 GCA_029934845.1 Candidatus Sabulitectum sp. | reverse complement strand
CAGCCTCAAAATCCATTGTTCTTTCCTGGATGTATTCTGTGTCATGAAGATTCTCTTTGATGATCACGTTCATCATTCCGTTCAACCATGCAACATCTGTTCCGTTCTTCTGCCGAAGCCACAGAGTAGCATCTTTTACAAGATCGATCTTCCGTGGATCCACAACGATAAGTTTCGCCCCATGGATATGAACAGCCCGTCTGATCACCGAAGCAATAACAGGATGAGTCTCTGTTGTGTTTGAACCTGTAACAAGAATGCACTTTGCATGCTCCAGTTCTGCAATGGAATTGGTCATTGCTCCTGAGCCAAAAGCAGCCGCCAGACCTTCAACGGTGGAAGCATGGCACAATCTTGCACAATGATCAACATTGTTTGTGCCTATAGCAGCTCGCATCATCTTCTGAAACAGGTAATTCTCTTCATTTGTTACACGGGCAGAAGAAAGACCGGCAACTGCATCCGCGCCGAACTCATCTCTGATGGTGCTTATCTTTTTTGCGACCAGAGCAATGGCCTCTTCCCATGTGGCCTCAACCAGCTTGCCGTTCTTCCTGACAAGAGGAGTTTTCAACCGGTCATCCCTGTTAACAAATGTGTGACCAAAACGGCCTTTAACGCAGGTTGAACCATAATTGGGAACTATGTCTGCACCCTCAACTTTGACCAGCTTGTTTCGGTGAACCCACATATCCAGCTGACATCCCACACCGCA
>JAOZLN010000272.1:0-3114 GCA_029934845.1 Candidatus Sabulitectum sp. | reverse complement strand
CAGTAGCCACAGGTTGTCCGGGTTACTTCAGCATTCCAGTGTCTTACTCCGGGAGATTCTTTTTCAGACAAAGCTCCGGTGGGACAGATCTGAATACACTCCCCACAACCATCACAGGCGGAATTCTGCCATTCAGAAACACCTGTTCCCACTTTCATCGAAGCACCCCGGTGCAAAGCTGCAAGAATACCCTTGCCCTGGATGTTGCTGCAAGCCCTTATGCATCTTGTACACATTATACATTTTGACGGGTCGTACTTAAGTACAGGTGAAGAACTGTCTACAGAGCCAGGCGACTCAACTGCGCTCTCAAAGATCCTTGAGCTGGTATCAAGGTTCAGGTCATAGGCAATATCCTGCAACTCGCAATTTCCTGCCTGGTCACATACCAGGCAGTCACAGTTGTTTGCTGCAAGCAGAAGATCAACCAGAACCTTCCTTGCTTCAACCACCGGTTCACTTTCAGTAAATATGACCATCTCATCAGAAACTGGAGTAACACATGAAGGAACAAGACTATTCCACCCCTGAACTTCAACAACACAAACACGGCAGTTGCCAGCTTCCTCCAGTTTACGGTGGTGGCACAGAGTTGGAACATTTATACCCGCTTCAAGACAAGCTTCAAGAATGGTTGAACCGGAAGGTACAAGGCGTTTTCTGCCGTTGATACTGACATTCATATCTGCCATTATTCATCACCTTCATGGCTGGAGATTCCTCCGTGAAAGACTGCAAAGTCACTAACTATATCAACAAAGCAGTTCGCGGCAGTCTGTCCAAGACCACACTTGCTTGTTGCCTTCATGACACCGGCAAGCTTAAAGAAACCATCAAGCTCTTCCATGCCGTTGATCTCACCGGATATGATCTTTTCAATTGCTTTCTGCAACTGCAGAGTACCCTCTCTGCAGGGTGTGCACTGACCACATGATTCGTGAACAAAAAAGTTCATAAAGTTATCCAGAACATCAATCATGCTTATTGTGTTATCAAAAACAATAACGGAGCCTCCTGGAGGAAGATCCTTGAAAGACAGTGTCCGGCTGATATCCGAGGCTGGAACAGTGGTTCCACTTGCACCGCCCACCTGAACAGCTTGAATATCCTCTGCCCCGGCCAGTTCAAGAAGATCCATTAAAGGAGCACCCATTGGAAGCTCATAAACACCGGGTTTCTCAACATCTCCGGAGATACTGAACAGCTTGGTTCCCGAGCACTCTCCCGAGCCAAGATCATTGTACCATTCAGCCCCGTTCAGAACGATGTGGGGGATGGCACAGAAAGTCTCTACATTATTTATCACCGTGGGTTTGTTAAGATAGCCACTGGTAACCGGGTACGGAGGTTTGTTTCTGGGCATACCGCTTCTGCCCTCCAGGCTTTCTATAAGAGCAGTCTCCTCTCCACAGATATATGCTCCGGCTCCGCGAACTAGCTCTATGTGAAAGTTGACCCCCCTGCCCTGAATATTGTCTCCCAAAAGCCCTTTGTCTGTAAGTTTCTGTACTGCTTCCTCTATTACTGGAACAAGACATGAATACTCGGCTCTGAGGTAGATGATCCCTTTGGAAGCTCCAATAGCGTAACCTGCTATAGTCATGCCTTCCATAAGCCTCTCGGAGTACTTCTGAATAAGAATTCTGTCTTTGAATGTTCCCGGTTCACCCTCATCCGCATTGCATATTACATACTTCACAGGGGAACTGAAATCAGCTGCAAGCCTCCACTTCACTCCGGTTGGGAAACCCGCTCCACCGCGACCCCTTATGCCCGAATCACTTATCTGGCCTACAACATCAGCAGGTTCCATTGCAAGAGCCCGGACCAGTCCGGCTCCAAATTCCGGCTGACTTGCAGCCAGCAGTACTTTTTTCTCTGTGATCATTCCATTCCACCCTACGCCTTCGTGTACTAAATATCGGGAATGCTTATTTTTCCGGCCTTAATTATCTGAGCACCGCCGGGAAGCACAAGTTCAGTATTGCTTTTGCAGTAGAACGTGAGCCCTTTGAACGAAAAAACATATTTGTGCCATTTTGAAAAAACTCCCCCGGACGCTATGACCACAAGAGGATCGTCAGTCTGCACAAGAACTCTCTGAAATTCTTCGGGATCCAGTTTTATTATCGAACCAATTGCCTTGACTGCGTTAGCCATTGCAGCATAATATCCCGCAGCTCCTACGGCTCCAACACCTGCTGTACTCATACAAAACCTCCGTTAACGGCTGTTCACCCAGTCTGTTTCCTTCAAGGAATAACATATCCACTGCTGAAGATATAACAGTATGCAATGATTCCGGGCAGGTGCTGTACATTAACGATTAGAGTGTCGGACTGCAGGTTGTTACAAGGCAGGCCTGGCTGCCTCCCTGCAAGCAAAGAATGCTTCAAGTTAACTGCTTACCCGCAACACCCTTGCCAGGCTGCTTAGTGATCTTCTGTTCTTCACAACATGAACAGTCACCGAGGCTGGAGCTTTTTCAAGTGCTTCGATGATCTTCGGCCTGCTTCTGGTAGAGTAATTCCATATCCACTTCATGAAGTCAAAACTGAATCTCTCAGGACATCCTTCAGGCATATCATCCCGAACCCTGCCCATGTTAAGAATTACCCGTTTCAGAACTCCCAGTGAACAGGTAACTCTGCCGTAGTCGAGAAAAATAACTGTATCAGCATACTTCATGCGAATGTCTATGGTTCCCGAGTAATTACCATCCATTATCCACTTCGGTCTCTCTGAAAGCTCAAGAACCATGGGTATCCACTCATGTCGAGGCGTCTCCACCCACCCTGAATTCCAGAAATGCAGATCAAGATGAATAAGGGGAAGACCAGTCTTCCGGGAAAGCCGCCTTGCAAAAGTAGTTTTACCAGCCCCTCCCGAACCCAGAACAAGAATTCTTTTCATAGCAGTAATGCCACCCCTTCATGGAAAGGAAAGGGTGGCAATATACACTTTTACTAGTACCTGTAATGCTCTGGCTTGTAGGGTCCGTCAACCGGCACACCGATGTAATCAGCCTGATGCTCTGTGAGGGTTGAGAGCTTCACTCCAAGTCTGTCCAGATGAAGTCTTGCAACTTCTTCGTCGAGAATCTTTGGAAGCATG
>JAOZLN010000271.1:3348-3841 GCA_029934845.1 Candidatus Sabulitectum sp. | reverse complement strand
ACCACTACCCCACTGTTCAATCAACCCAAGCTCTTTAAAGACCCGCCCTATCACTCTATTGCGCAGTACCGACACACCGCTCAGCAGATCCTCAATAGTAACACCGAACTGAAGCAGACCGGGATTCTCAATCTCAATTCTATCATCAAAAACAGATATTCGTACCGGGGAGCCTGTCATGGAATAATCCGCGTGCACAACAGCATTAACAGCAGCCTCCCTCAGCGCAATTAACGGAAAATTACCGCGTTTATCATTTCGAACTTCCCCGATATGAATAGATGTCTGCATGTGTTTCCTGAAGAACTCCATTGCGTGGTAAGGAAGATTGGGCAAGTGATCTCTGTACTCGACAGTATCGATAATAACACTGCGGTCTTTACCTCTAAATCTCCCGCATTGCAGCCATGCATCAGGGAACAGCTCACCTCGTACTTTCCCAAAAAGGAGTATACCACCCACTGTGGGAACAACTTTCTTCATGGCACATGTA
>JAOZLN010000271.1:0-3338 GCA_029934845.1 Candidatus Sabulitectum sp. | reverse complement strand
CAACTCTAAGAGTAGTAAGATCATCTCTTTTCAGAGTGCGAGTTTCTGCAAAAAGCTCGGAAGCTGCTAGGAAGTCAATTGCTTCCGAGTTGTACTCTGGTACTGGTTCCTCATCAAAACTTCTACCCATCGAATATCGGGCAAGAGCCTGGATAACCTTTTCATCTGCTCTCCTGTTTGTTGAACCAACTCTCACAAATGTGCCCGATTCTTTTCCGGTACTGGTAAGGAAGTAGGGTCTGGAAGGGCCAGGGAAAACCACAACCCGAAGTACATTTCTGTCACGCCAGGAAAGTATATCAATTTCAGGAAGCACTTGAGGAGAAATACCATCGGAGATGATACTGGTAAGCTTTTCCTCATCATCCTTAGGGTTTGCCAGACCTACTACTGTTCTGTCGTCTTCAATTCCAATCAGAAGGGTTCCACCGGAGGTGTTGGAAAATGCTGATATTGTTTTAAGGATGCCCTTTTTCGCGGACAAATCTCTTTTCAGTTCAAAAGTCTTGCTTTCGGACTGCTTCAGGTATTCAATAAACTTCATGCTAGGAAATCTACTAGGAAGCCTTATCTGCGACAAGGATTCCCAGTAGATTCTTAGTTGTTACCCAAAAGCAGATATCTTCAGTACAATAAAACAAGTTCTCTTTTGGCACCCCGAAGCGAAATCGAACCTCAAGCGTGAAGTCAGAAAACAGTGATATCAGTACCGTCTGTTGTGATTACGAAAGTTCCGTCCTGGTCTGTTCTGTACACTGGAATTCCACGGCTGTCCAGCCTGTAAAGAAGCTCGCTGTGAGGGTGGCCATAAGAGTTGCCTGAGCCTACTTCTATGGCTGCATATGAAGGTTGAACCGCGTCCAGCCATGTATAACTGGTAGCATCACTGGAACCATGATGCCCCACCTTAAGAATGTCTGCCCTGAGGTCCTCAGGCTGGTAATAGGCCAGAACATCAGTTTCTCCTTCATCCGTTTCCAGATCTCCCGTAAACAGAAAAGACACTTCCTCAAATTCCAGATGTATAACTATTGAAGCATTGTTCATATTGCCGGATCCTGGATTGGGTTCCGGGTGAAGGATCTTAACCTGAAGGTCAGGGTCCCAGTCAAGTATCATGCCTCTGTTCCCCTCTATGTACTCTGCACCTGAGGCCTGAATTTCATTGAGAAAGTCTTCGTAGGTACCGGATGCATCACCAACCCAACCACAATCCCAGACCTTGTCTACCGGTATTTCCTCAAGCACGGCGATCAGCCCGCCAATATGATCAGAATGAGGATGGGTACCCACGATGCCGTCCAGATGAGTAATTCCCAGGCTGTCCAGCAGGGGAACTATTCTGTCTCTGCCGCAGCTCCAGTCGCTTCTTCTGTCTCCCCCGTCGATAAGATAGTTGAACCCGTTTGGCGTGCAGATAAGCATGGCATCGCCGGACAGTGATCCGTGTGATGGGTCAATAAAGAAAACAGTCAGATTGTCTGGCTCGTTCAATGGCAGGGTAAGACTAAGCTCGTTGCTCCATGCAGAAAACTCAGATGTGTTTCTTGTTTCAAGGGCATACCAGTAGGTTTCACCTGGAACTGCAGTAGAGTCAATCCAGGTAAGCTGAAGAGGATCATCTGCAAATATCTTCAGGGCTTCAGCCTGGGACGGGTCCGCCTCTATTCCAGCAGACTGACTTCTCCATAATATGTATGCGTCAAAGTCTGCATCCGAACACTGTGTCCAGCTTGAATAAACAAGGGAGTCTGACTGAAGCTGAATTGCAAGAAAACTGGACGATGGGTTTCCTGGAGAATCAAGGGGAGAATCACCGCATGACAAAACCAGCAGAAGACCAACCGCAACCACATAAACTGCGTAAACTGTATATCTAAAATGCATTCAGCTCTATCCTCATTTCCTATCTATTCGATGACCTTCCAGTACCTCTGACAACACTTCTGCCACCACCCACGGGAAGCACAGGAGGCTCACCGTCATGTATTACAAATATATCAAAGAACTGTTGAAGAAGCCTTCTCTCTGTGTCTCCGAAGATCATTCGAAAATCAGGAGAGTTTGAAGAAACAATCAACTGTTCAGCCATACATATATCTCTTACCATCCACTCTGAACTGTTGAACACTGCGTCATACAGAAGAGTTCCATCTGCCAGCCAGTCGCCTTCATAGCTGGCTGCGTCTTCCGCAAGGAAGGGAAATGATGTTCTGTGGGCAACAATTGTTACCAGTTCGGTTCCAGTAACAACTGGAAGTGTCATTCCCATTGAAGTGGATGGAGCAGACCCATCATCCAACAGAGAGATCTCTGTATCTGAATCAATCATGTACGCCTGTATCCTGCATGTGAATTCCAGTTGAAATTCCTTTGTTACCGAACCGTCTGATCCCGTGGTAGAGATCATTACAGGTCTAAGATCAAAAGCAACCCCGTCGGTTTCTGTACTGCACCCGAAGAGGGTATGACGAGACCAGTCTTCACACTTCTCTATAAGAACATATCCGTCTCCCAGAAGAGGGTACTTTGTAATAACAGTATCAGGAACCACAGGTGGTACCTCCGCAAACCCGCTGGAAGGGTTCTGGACGTAAACCGTATCAGGAGGCTTAGATCCGCCCCCGCCGCCTGAATGTGTAGAATAGTCATAAACGTTTACCGTACATGCGGCAATTACAAGCAGTCCTGCTGCAAAAGCAATTCTTTTCATATTGTGTCCTTTCTTGTTTCTTGCCGTGCTTCCGCTGGGGACGCACAAAAGTTTCCCAAGGTTGCCTGCCTATCATACGCCACCTGACATAAAAGTGTTCCATCAGTACGGGAGGAAAGATGTGTTCAGACGGGGAAAGCAGCTTTGTTCTTCCAGTAGCAATACCTGACTATATTTACCGCAACTGAAGGAGATATTAATGATCACAGCTGCCGTAACAATACTGATTCTGGTTTCCTCTGTTCTTTTCCAGGATGATTTCAATGATGGAAGCGCCCAGGGGTGGTTTACCGTGGGACCATCAACCTTTCAGGTAGAAGATGGAAGGTACCATTTTTGTGGGGGCGGAGCGGTAAATGACGCCACATCGTACCGGGGAGATGCAGGAGAGGTAATGAGCACACCTGATTACTCTATGTGTACAGATGTTGAGATAGATGTGGGCATCTTTGGCGGAATGATGGTCAGATATTCAGAGGACGGCCTTTACAACATCATGCTTGTTCTAAGTGAGCCGCATCAGGCTCTTAACCTGTACCGATGGCACTGGTCCTCAATCGAGCTTCTTCAGTCTTATTCGTTCCCGGTTCAAACAGGCACCACATATATCATGAAAATGCAGTGT
>JAOZLN010000043.1:7236-12196 GCA_029934845.1 Candidatus Sabulitectum sp. | reverse complement strand
GGATTGATGGAAGAGTTAATGTTTTTGTGGGCACTCATACCCATGTTCAGACGGCTGACGAACAGGTTCTGCCTGGTGGGACAGCATATCTTACTGATCTTGGAATGTGTGGCTCTTCAAATGGCGTGATCGGAATGGGAGCAAAAACTTCCATAGGCAGATTTCTGAGTGACAGGTACAGTAAGCTGGTGGTGGCACAAGGCGCAGAAATGATCAGTGGTCTTGAGGTCACTCTGGATGAAAAGTTTGCAGTCTCGGAATTAAGGCGTGTTTATGAGTATGTCCAGGCGACTGAAGAGCGCACTTAGCGAAAGTTCCTTCCGTGTTGAAAAAGCCTTGAATGAGCTTTCTCTGTTTAGCGGTGAGAACCGGCAGGCGCAGTATTGCCTCTATTCTCTCAACGCAGGTGGAAAGCGGTTGCGTCCATTCTTCGTTCTTCAATCATGTGCTGCTCTGGGGGGAACTCCTGAAGACGCCATACCTGCAGCATGCTCGGTGGAAATGATTCATACATACTCGCTCATACACGATGACCTGCCTGGCATGGACGATGACGATACCCGCCGCGGAAAACCTACTCTTCACAAGGTGTGTGGCGTTGAGAATGCCGTATTTGCAGGAGACCGGTTGCTAATTGAATCTTTTGCCACGCTTGCGGGAACAAGTCTTCCGGAAGATCAGCTTAAAAGTATGCTGTTGAAACTTGCTTCAGCGTCCGGTTCTTCTTTTCTTGTAGGAGGGCAGTTCATGGATATGTATCATCCTGCTTCGGCAGATCGGAAATGGACAGAACGTATGATCAGAGGCAAGACTTCTGCAATGATCAGAGTCTCAATGGAGCTGGGTTCAATGGCAGCAGGGGTATCCAGCAGCGAGCTTGAAAGAATTTCTGCTATTGGTAATGATACGGGGTGGTTGTTTCAACTCACAGATGATATTCTAGATGTAACCGGCACTACAGAGGAAATGGGCAAAGCAGTTGCCAAAGATGCAGTGAAGGGGAAGTGGAACCCGGTTAGCGAACTGGGTGTAAATGGAGCTGTGAGGCTTGCGCATGAAAATGCTGCTGCTATCTCCAGGCGTCTCGATTCTCTTACCGGCGACTGGTCTATGATCAAGGAACTGGTAGAATACCTTCCGGAAAGAAGGAACTAGTGTCAAACATTCTTGACAGCATAAATGAGCCAGGGCAGATCACAGAACTTTCCCTTGAAGAACGGGTTGCTCTTGCCGGAGAAATAAGGGAAAGAATTATTGGTGTCATCTGTAATACTGGTGGTCACCTGGCTTCAAGCCTGGGCGTGGTAGAACTGACCATTGCTCTTCTCACGGTATACGATCCACTTGTTGATAAAATAATCTGGGATGTTGGTCATCAAACTTATCCATGGAAACTTTTGACAGGCAGGCGTGAACTTTTTCATACCATCAGACAGACAGGAGGGTTAAGCGGTTTTCCCAGGAGGTCAGAGAGCAGGTTCGATATTTATGGAACCGGCCATTCAAGCACTTCCATAAGTGCTGCTCTGGGGTTTGCAGCAGCCCGGGATCTTTCCGGAAGAAGCGAGAGAGTTGTTGCTGTGATCGGAGATGGTTCAATGACAGCCGGTCTTGCTCTTGAGGGGTTGAACAATGCTGGTGCCCTGCAAACCGATATCACAATAATTCTTAACGATAACGAGATGTCTATTTCGAAGAATGTCGGTGCTCTTTCAAAACATCTTAACAAGCTGCTTACAGATTCAACATACAACAAGTTCAAGGACGGCGTATGGAAAGCCCTGGGAAAAGTTCCATCTCTGGGAGAGAGAATGAGAATTGCTGCCCACGCGGTGTCTTCTGCGATCAAGAAAACAATAGTGACTCCTGCAAGCATTTTTGAAGAGTTCGGTGTTAGTTATTTCGGACCGATCCCAGGCCATGACCTTGCTGTTCTCACAGGGGTTCTTGACAGGGTTAAGAGAATTCAGGGTCCTGTTCTTGTTCATGTGGTTACGAAGAAGGGAAAAGGTTACAGCCCTGCTGAATCTCAGCCGGTATCACATCATGGTATCAGCGGTGCTGTTGTGAAAACGCCCGGATCCAAGTTTACAGGTTGTTTTTCTGAAGCCATTATTGAAGCTGCCGACAAAGATCCTGCTGTTGCAGCAATTACTGCAGCCATGCCTGACGGAACCGGTCTTAATCAATTTGCAGAGAAGTATCCTGAACGGTTCTTTGATGTTGGTATTGCAGAACAGCATGCAGTCACTTTTGCCTGTGGAATGGCTTTTGGCGGGATGAAGCCGGTAGTGGCTGTTTACAGCAGTTTTATGCAGAGAGCATATGATCAGGTTATCCATGACGCTGCTCTTCAGAATGCACCTGTTCTTTTCGCAATGGACAGGGCTGGTGTGGTAGGAGCAGACGGTCCCACTCATCACGGGATATATGATATTTCCATGTTCCTCGCGATCCCGGGCTTAAGTCTTGCAGCCCCCAGGGATTGTGCTGTGTTGAAGAAGATTGTTTCCAGAGAACTGTCTGAGCTTTCAGAACCAACCGGTATACGGTATCCACGCGGGCTGGAACCTGAATTGCGCTTCTCTTCGCCGGAAACTCTTCCCAGAGGAATCGGACAGATCGTTAGAGAAGGCAGTGAGATACTGCTGATAGCAGTAGGGCCAATGGTATCCACGGCAGTTCAGGCCGGGGAAATTCTTAAGGAAAGCGGTATTGATGTAATGGTTTTTGACCCTGTGTGGTTGAAACCTGCGCCTGTTGATGTTATCTGTGATCTTGCAGTGAACCGGCTTGTGGTTACTCTGGAGGAAGGCACCATCAGAGGAGGGTTTGGTCAGTACGCAGCTTCGTTGCTTCCAGGCTGGAATGTTCTGAACCTGGGTATTCCCGATCAGTTTGTAGTACACGGCAGTACCAAAGAGATAATAGCCGATCTTAAACTTGATCCGACCGGGGTTAGTGAGTCGATTAAAGAACATGTCAGGATCAATTGTGAAAACAGTTAAAAAAATATTTATTCCTGAACCTGCTGCTGCAGAATACGGAGACATCTTTAAAAGTGCCGGTATCGATGTTCTGACACAACGGGAAGGCACAGATGCCGCTGCAGCAATAGGCGGAGACGGTACCATCCTGAAAGTAATGGATTTGCTTCTGGGCAGCAATCTTCCTGTCCTGGGAGTAAATGCCGGTCATCTTGGTTTTCTTGCAGACAGTGATATTACCCGGGTGGAAGAATCTATTGCCTGTCTTCTTTCCGGTGATTATGAGATCGATAACCTTCCTGTTTTGAAGACCACAGGACCAGGCGGCATCTGCGTGAGGGCCCTGAATGAAATTTGTATCAGTCGTGCAGCAGAGGGAGGAATCCTTCACATACGCATTCTAGTGGATGGCAGGGAAGTAGCCGTTATAGCTTCCGACGGTGTTATGGTTTCAACTCCATCAGGGTCAACTGCTTACAACCTCTCATGTGGAGGGCCGATACTACATCCGAATCTTCCTGTGGTTATTATTACAGCCATATGCCCACACTTGCTGGCCATCAGGCCAATTGTGGTTCCTCTCTCCTCAAAAATTGAATTTACTATTCTTCGATCACGGGGGAAGAATCCACTTGTTCTGGCAGATGGAATGGCAAAATGCGGATCAATGACAGAAGGAGATACCATTGCAGTTCAGCCATCATCTCTTACCTGCCCTGTTATCAGAACCGGAAGACGGTCTGATTACTATGCATTGCTGGGGAAGAAGCTTGGCTGGGGATACAGGGGGTAGGCAGGTGCAGATGCTCTGTTCAATATCTTTGAAAAATCTCGCAACGATCAGTGACACTTCCATGGAGTTTGAAAAAGGTTTAAATGTTGTCACCGGTGAGACCGGCTCGGGAAAATCTATTCTTGTGGATGGGTTAATGCTTGCTGTAGGAGCAAGAGCAGACAAAAACCTTGTTCGTCCAGGGGCGAAGACTGCTTCAGTGGAAGCGGTCTTTCAGCTGCCTGGCGGGGAAGAAACCGTGATCAGACGCGAGATAAGTGCCCAGGGAAGAAGCAGGGTCTTTATGGACGATGCCCTGTCCACCCTTGAAGAGGTCCGGGGATCAGTTCGCGATTTTATAGCATTGCACAGCCAGAGATCAACTCCTGATTTACTCAAACCCGCACGTCAGATGGATATACTCGATGTGTACGCATACGCCGTGCCTCTAAGAAAAAAGTATCAGAAGCTATTCCAGGAATTTCAGACGACTACTGCAAGATCAGATGAACTCAGGTCATTTCTGGGTGAATCGGAGGCCGGCAGAGAGTTGCTTATACACGAGATCTCACTTTTTGATCAGATCGATCCTTCCCTGGAAGATTACGATTCACTTATTGACCGAAGAGCGAACATCAAGAAGACAATGGAACGGTCTCTGCTATTTCAGGAGACTATTGGAGCACTGCAGGGAGATGAAGGGGTTTCAGCAGTTCTTTCCGGACTGCTCAGGCGGGTCCAGCGAGAAATACCGGACAGGGGAGAACTGGCAGAGCTGCTTTCCCAGGCATCAATTTCCGTAGAGGAAGCTTCCAGTCTGCTTCTTTCCGAAATGTCTCACCTGGAAGAAGCTCCTGATAGAATCTTGACGATCGACAGCAGACTTGATGAGTATTCAGTATTGATCTCCAGATGTGGAGGTACCGTACGGTCTATGATCGATCACAGAGATTCACTTTCTTTGCGGCTTCAAGAGTATTCTGCTGCCCGGGAAGAATTGAAAAATATTGAGAGCAAGCTGCCTGCTCTGGCGAAGAAAGTAGTTAAAATTGCCGGTGAGCTTACCGCGAAAAGAAAAACTGCAGGCGAGAAACTCACAGCACATGCAGTTAATGAAATGAAGCAGCTGAACATGCCTTTCGCACAATTTTCCATTCGATTCAGTCCGCCGAATTTGCCTGTATCTGTAGCAGGCACTCTT
>JAOZLN010000043.1:490-7226 GCA_029934845.1 Candidatus Sabulitectum sp. | reverse complement strand
GCACTATTCTGGATTCAAGGGGAGCGGAATCAGTTCTTTTCATGTTCTCTGCAAACAGGGGAATTCCTGTGGATTCGCTGGAGGCAGTGGCCAGTGGCGGGGAACTGTCCAGGGTTGCTCTTTCTCTTGCGCTGGTTGTTGCAGATTCATCTTCAGCATCCACTCTGGTATTTGACGAAATTGATGCAGGTACAGGGGGAGAGACGGCACACAATCTGGCAGAGTCTTTATTGAGGGCTGCTTCCTCAAGACAGATCATTGTTATTTCACATCTGGCTCAGATCGCGTCAAGAGCACAAAGGCATCTGGCTGTTACAAAGTCTTATGCGGATGAAATGCCTGTTACAACCGTTGAGGTTCTTCACTCCAGACCCGGGAAATTGAAGGAACTTGCAAGGCTTCTTGGCGGGGGCTCCGGGGCAGAAGACCATGCTTCCAGGTTGCTGGGAGCAGAACAGTGATCACAGGTCGATTTTTCACAGCTGCAAATATTGTGAGCATTGCCAGGGTTCCTCTGGCAGTTGCAGCGTGTTTTTTTCTGTGGAATGAACACACCGGCTATACGCTTCTTTTTATGGTTCTGGCAATTCTTTCAGACGCAGTGGATGGAAAACTGGCCAGAATGACAGGAACAGTCAGTGACTGGGGGAAAATTCTTGATCCACTGGCAGACAAAATTGCTTTTGCTGTTTTTGCGGTAACAATGCTCATTCTGCATCTGATACCTCTGTGGTTTTTTGTTGTTCTCGCAGGCAGAGATCTGCTGATAGTTACAGGTGGCCTTCTTTTTTACAGAAAAAAAAGTCCTCCTTCCTCGAACATATGGGGCAAGCTGGCAACAATGTTTCTTTCTTTTTATATGCTCAGGCAGGCCGTATTTCCACGATTCCAGTTTCCGGGCGATGACTGGTTTCTTCAGACAGACAGTCTGGGTCTGCTTTCCATGGCACTGGTGGTCTTAAGTTTTGTTACCTACGTATATGCTGCCATAAGGCAGGGAGGTGTATCAGGTGAGGCTTAAGAGGCTTGAAATTGTAGGCTTCAAATCGTTTGCCGATCCGTTCAGGATTGATTTCAAAACGGGGATCTCCGCAATTGTCGGACCAAATGGGTGTGGAAAAAGCAATGTGGCTGATGCTATAAGATGGGTGCTGGGGAACCAGAGCCCCAAGCAGCTTCGGGCAGACAGAATGGAATCGGTGATATTTTCCGGTTCAACAAAACGCAAGCAACTGGGAATGGCGGAGGTTACCCTTACTTTTGATAACACCGACAGGTTGCTTGGACTGGAGTACGACGAGGTTTCCGTGTCCAGAAAACTCTTTCGAACAGGAGAGAGCGAGTACAGCATAAACGGCAGCCGATGCAGGCTTATGGATATAACAGATCTTGTGGTGGACAAGGGGCTGGGATCCACCGGTTACTGGATACTTGAATCCAAGATGGTGGGAACCATACTTTCCAGCAGACCAGAGGATAGAAGATTTCTCTTCGATGAAGCTGCCGGTATTGTTAAATACAAAATCCAGCGGCATCGTGCAGAATTGAAACTGAATTCAGCTGGTAATGATCTGGAGAGATTGTCCGACATTATCTCGGAAGTTGAGACCACATGCAACGGGCTGAAACGTCAGGTGTCTGCATTTAAAAGGCACCAGAAGGTTTCAGGTATGGTTAAGGCAGTTAAAGAGGCAATGAGTTTTCTGGAGTCTTCAGAGATAAGAGAAAAGCTTAAGGAAAAAGGGAAACTGCTTGATGAAACAGGTTCCGTTGTAGGCAGGGAGACAGCTGCACTATCAGCCAGAAGTGCTGTTCTTGCAGAAGCAAGAATGGAATTCAGCAGGGTACAGGGTAAACTGGATGATGCACACAGAAGATGCGCCGACCTGGATTCGAACCTTGCATCTTACGATAGAGAATCTGCAGTTACTGCAGAAAGGATCACCGCTTCAGAAACAAGGATAGCAGAGAATAACGCACGAATCTCACGGGAACGCGAGCGTATTCACAGGTATGCTTCGGATATAGAGAAACTTACTGATGAGAGATCTCAACTTGAAGTCTCCCGTAAGAATCTTGAAGAAGATCAGGTCAGGTCATTGGAAAGAGTTGAGGAACTCGAACTTCGTGTAAAAGAAGTGAATAGTGATCTGGCTGCAGCAAGATCCGTAAGGCACAAATTCGACGCTGAGCTGGAAAAGCTCCAGCAGTCTTTTCGTGAGCAGATCCGCCTGGAAGAAGCTCGTATTCAGAAACTGTCATCCGCCAGAGAGTCGATAGAGCTTCTGGCCCAAAGGGAAACAGAGCTGAATGGCAGTGTTTCTCGTTTTTCAGAAGATCAGCTTGTCTTAAGAGAGAAAACTGAAGCCCTTGAAGAATCCCTTCAAAAAAAGATAACAGCTCAAGAAAAGCTACTGAACGAAATCAGGGATTCAGGCAGCCAGATATCTGAGTCCGGGCAGACTGTTGCTGTGCTCCGCGAACAGTTGGGCAGGGTTAACAGGCTTTTTCAGGAATCATCAGCATCCGGAGCTCTTTCTTCCATCATCAAACCTCTTCCGGGAATGGGGAAAGCCATTGGAGCTTTCCTGGATGGTTTTAATTCAGCCCACATTGCAGAAAGTATAGCAGGCGATACCCCGGGTGAAGGAAGGCGATATGTTATTCCTGTACCTGTTTGCTCTACAGAACTGCCCCCTGGGGCGGTTTCGCTGGCTGATTGTGTGGAACATAAAGATCTCAGTAAGCTCACAGCTTTTCTCCTGAGCTATTGTGTACTTGCTCCAGACAGGGAAACTGCATCATTGTGGATCAGCGAAGGCTTTTCTATGCCCGTTGTTACAGCAGATGGAGATATTTTCAGACCGGATGGTCTTGTAAGGCTGGGAGTGGCGGAATCCACTGCCGGATCACTGGAGCTGGCGGATATTCTTGGGGAGCTTCAGAAAAAACTGGATGAAGCTGTGAATTCCAGGGATGAACTGAGCTCTGACTTGAACAGAAAGAATGCAGCTCTGTCTTTATTGAACGGTGAAACCGGGGAACTGCGCAGTGAACTCCGAATCATGGAGAAAAAGCTCGTTGGAACTCAGACATCACTGGATAATTTGAAGAGGGAATTCAATTCTGTCACTATGCAATTGATTCACCTGAAGGAAGAGCTTGCAAAGCTTGATCAGGCTGATTCCTCTAAAGCGGAGATCGCAGTAGAAAGCTCAATTGCAGCTCTTGAAGAGAAAAGGGCAAACGCTGTGGCTTCTGAAGAAGCAAAAGGTGCAATTGTTTCCACAGTGGAAAGCCAGCTTGGAGAAGCAGGAAGAGAGCAGGATAAGCACAGTTTTAACTTGAGAGAGAACCTGAACAGGCGAAAAGAGATCACAAGCAGAATAGATATGCTGGGCAAAGAAGAAGACAATCTTCATGAACTTCTTCAGGAACTGGAGAAAGAGAATGACCACGGAGGCAGCAGCATATCCTCTCTGAAGAATAGAACTGATGTGCTAAAAAAGGAAAGTGACCTTTTGAGGAAAAGAAGAGGTCAGGAGGAAACTCTAAGGAACGATTACTCCCGTGAAAGAAATACACTGATGGAAAGCTCTGCAGTTCTTGAAAAGGAAGTGCAGCAGATCAGGGAAAAACTGGGAAGAGCAAAGAGCTTAATGATCGAGCTTGAAGCCGTAACAGCCTCTCTTCGGGAAAAACTGAAGACTCTGGAAGGTGAACCTGCTGTTGAAGAAAATCCTTTCCTTGGTAGGTCCCCGCAAGAGCTGGCAGAAGAACTTGCTTCAAGAAGCGCTGTTCTTGAAAGAATTGGCCCTGTGAACATGCTTGCGGTTTCTGAATACGAGGAATCAACAGCAAGGCTTGACTATCTTGTAGAGCAGAGAGATGATCTTGAAAAGGCAAGGGCTTCTCTCTCCAGGGCAATTGCCGAGATCAATACCGAGGCAGCAGCCAGGTTCAAGGAGACATTTGACAAGGTCAGAATTAATTTTCAGAGTATGTTCCTTAAACTTTTTGGCGGTGGAGAAGGGGACATTATCTCCATCGAAGGTGATGACCCGCTTGAGGGCGGAATTGAGATTCTTGCAAGACCAAAGGGCAAGAAACTGAAGAATGTTATTGCCCTGTCTGAGGGAGAGAAGGCTTTAACTGCTGTGGCTCTTCTTTTCAGTCTTTACCTGGTTAAACCCTCTCCATTTTGTGTTCTTGATGAGCTTGACGGACCTTTTGATGACTCCAACACAGACAAGTTCATTGCAATACTCAGGGACTTCAGTGAGAATACACAATTTATTGTTATTACCCATAACAAGCGAACTATGGAGGGGTCTGATGTATTGTACGGGATAACCATGGCAGAAGAGGGTGTCAGTACTATTACATCTGTAAGCCTGGAGGAAATGGAAATGGTGCAGCAGAAGTGAACCTGAAAGATAAATTGAAGAAAAGCAGAGAGGCTCTGTCCAGAAAACTTGGAATTGTTTTCGGGCAGGGAGTAGATGAAGATACCCTGGAGACAGCAGAGGAAATTCTTCTGGCAAGTGATCTTGGCTGGGAACTTACAGAAATTGTGCTGAAGCGGTTCAGAGAAGAATTCAAGCTGAACAGTGAAAGCGACTGGAAAAAAATTCTGGTAGCGGTTCTTGAAGAACTTCTTCCTGTGCATAAACCCTGGATCCCGGACTGTAAACCGGCTGTAACCCTTGTTGTAGGGGTGAACGGTGCAGGAAAGACCACAACAATTGCCCGGCTTTCTCAAAGCATTAAAGCAGCAGGAAAGACCGTTCTTATGGGATGTGCTGATACATATAGAGCAGCCGCTTCTGAACAGCTGGTTCTTTGGGGGCAGCGGCTCGATATTCCTGTTCAGGCAAGCACAGAGGGTACAGATCCCGGTGCTGTTACTTTTGATGCAATAAGAAAAGCACAGGCGGATAACCTGGATCATGTGATAATTGATACAGCTGGCAGGCTTCCTACTCAGAAGGGCCTTATGGATGAGTTATCCAAGGTTTACCGTGTTGCTGGAAAGGCCATGGAAGGTGCGCCCCACAGGGTGCTTCTGGTTCTGGATGGAACCGTGGGGCAGAATGCTCTTCCACAGGCACAGCAGTTCATGAAATTTCTGCCGGTGACAGACCTTGTGGTGACCAAGCTGGATGGAACAGCAAAAGGCGGCTCTGTATTCGCAATGGCAAGGGAACTGAACCTTCCCATCCGTTACATCGGAGTTGGTGAAGGTGCTGATGATCTGATAGTATTTAACGGGAGGACATTCGTTGAAGCAATCGTTGGAGGAAATGACTGACCCCGCCGGCCTGAAGATATCCTCGCTTGTAAAGTCATACGGAAAAAAGACAGCTGTGGACGGTCTTTCTTTTTCTGTTGGCAAGGGAGATATATTCGCCCTTCTTGGCCCTAACGGTGCAGGCAAAACAACCACGCTGAAGATGATCAGCGGCTTGATCATTCCGGATTCAGGGTCAGTTACCCTGGACGGAGAACCTGCGGGCGATCAAAGGCAGAGGATCGCTTATGTTCCAGACGAGCCCACTATTTTCCCCAATCTTTCAGGCAGAGAATTTCTTCGCTACACGGGAAGACTCCGGGGCCTGGATCCCGAAAGGATCAAAGAGCGCACACTGCTGTGCTCGAAAGTTTTTGAGATGGATGGATGGCTTGATAACAGATCCGGATCCTACTCTCACGGCATGATCCAGAGGGTTGTGTTGTCAGGCGCTTTTATTGCCAGGCCGGATCTTTATGTGATAGATGAACCGCTGGTCGGTCTTGATCCACCTGCTGCAGAAACATTCTGGAGAATGGTGGAGGCTGCTGCGGCGGAAGGTGCAGTGATCATAATATCTACCCATACACTTGCAATTGCATCTCTGCATTGTAAGAGATTTGGAATAATTCACAACGGAAGCCTTTTGCGTTCTCTTTCCCGTGGAGAGTTGTCCAGAGGTGGCCTGCAGGATCTTTTTTTTGAAGTAACCGGTACCTCTCCTGCTGAAGTGTCAGACTTTTTCAGAAATCACTGATAATTCAACCCTTTCCATACGGACATATACTGCTTATAAATCAAAGAGGTGGGTGATATTTGAGGGAGGGTGGTTTGGCCGAAAAGTATTCTTCAATTGATACTTTGACCGGGCTTGGCGATAAAGACGCTTTTTCTAGAAAGCTGTTAAGCAGTATTTCCGGCGAATCGCAGGAGAGCACTGTTTTTTCACTGATCATAATAGACATTGATCACTTCAAGAGTGTTAATGATGGTTTCGGGCACAGACGCGGTGATCAGATCATATCTGAACTCGGTGCCAGGATCATTGAGATATCCAGAGAAAAAGACATGATGTTCAGATATGGTGGAGATGAATTCACCGGTATACTTTTAGGTGCTGACATCGAAGAGGCTCTCAGGTTCTCTAACCGGCTGCTGGAAAAAATCAGGGAGACAGAATTTGAGGGAGATCCACCACTTACAATCACTTTAAGCATTGGTATTGCTCAGTTCTCAGCAGATGGACTTTCTGCAAGGGATCTGTTTGATACTGCCGACAGAAGACTGTATGTGGCAAAGCGAACCGGTCGCAACAGAATTGTTGCTGTTGATGACCCGGATCAGCAGGATAACATCACAAATGGTGAAAGCAGACTGTTTGGAAGGGAAAAAGAGCTTGCTTCTTTCATGATGTTTTCCGAGGAGGCTGGTGACAAGGGGAGGGGC
>JAOZLN010000043.1:0-480 GCA_029934845.1 Candidatus Sabulitectum sp. | reverse complement strand
TTCTGGGCCCCGACGGTTCAGGCAAGAACTGTTTTCTGGATGCTGCTGCTTCCATGCTTTTGCTTGGTGATTACAAGCTTTTGACAATAACAGGAACAAGAACCAGATTGCAGACACCTCATTTAACCATTGCATCAACGCTTGAATGCAAGGCAGAAGAAAGTGCTGTTATTGATGCCCTCTATTCTTATGCAGGCGTATCCATGTGCCTGGGGGTTTTTCTTAAAGATATGCACCTTATCGACAAGGCCTCTGTTGATGATATACTGAAGTTTTACTCTATATACCCCGGCTGGATGGTGGTTGCAGCTTCAACAGAAAGAAACACGTTCAGTCAGAGCAGCGAGTTCGGCGGAGTTTCAGCTTCGGTCAAACTCGGACCCATATCTCAGGAAGACTGCAGGGCATGGTTCAGAGCTGTGCTGATGTGGGACCCGCCGGAAAGCTTTCTGGAATGGTTTCACAGTGAGACAGGTGGTA
>JAOZLN010000042.1 GCA_029934845.1 Candidatus Sabulitectum sp. | reverse complement strand
ACGCAAGCGCGGCAATTGCCTCAATGTAATCTTCAAGACTTGCTGAAAGCTTCTCTGACATTGTCTTCCTCCTGCTACAGGTAATATTAGTCTCATCTAACTTATGTCAAGTCCCCTTAAAATCCGGGAGGAGAATAAAGTTGGCACGGTATATCCAGGTTTTTTTCGGCATCCAGCTACAGATCAGAATTGCCTTGTTGAACAGTAAAAGCTATAGTTTCTTTATGCGATCATTATTAAAAAACATGCGAAACAAAATTAAGGACACCAGAGAGGGCAAGCTGTGCAATTGCCACAGGCCCCACCTGCTGACATTCCCTGACATTGAAGAGAATTACGAAATACTTACAACGGAAATTACCGGGAAAGCTATCGGTGCCGTTCAGTTCGTTAAAACAAAAGTTACAGCAAAATGCAAGATCTGCGGTGCTGTATGGATTGTTGAGATCACCAGTTCTCCCGATAAAAGAACCAGGGTATGGAAAAAGAAAGTTAATCCCTCCACCTGACAACTTGCCCCCTGCTTCGCTGCTGATGATCATACTGTGAATACTCATGTAATAGTAAATTGACTTCACCACCGCTTGTGAACATCTTAGGCTTTCAACCAGTGAATAGGAGTGATTATGTGGTATGTAGCAGGTGCGTGTGCTGTTGTTCTGCTTTCCGCTGTTGCAGGACTTGCAAGAAATAAACCCGGTTCGGGGCAAAAATCAATGACTCCGCTTGATATTGTAACCTCTGCTACAATAGCTGATTTTACTCCTGAAGCTCTGATGACTCTTTCTGTCACCCAGGTGAATATGCTTCTGGCAAGACTGGAAAATGAAGAGCCTCCGGAACAGACCATGGGAGCCATGTGCTATGAGGCAATGGCTATCCCCGAAGTAGCAGAATATATCTGCCCTGTCTGCGGTGAAAAAACAATGTACAACTACTCGCAATCTGCTTTCATCAACTGGGAACTTGAAGGCTGTCGCAGAATGGTGGAATCAATCAATTCCAATACGGATTTCAACATAGCGCTTGACGAAAGACTTTTCTGCGATTTTTGTTCTCCTGATGCAGAAGAGGAAGAACCAGTTCTTCGTTTACGGGTGTTATTCGAAGATGGAAATGAAGTAACAAACACAGTTTCAATTAATGACCTTAGAATGCTTGATTCCTTCCTGCAGGGAAATCTTTACTACACCACATCAAATGATGCTCAGTTGCCTCTGCAGGATTATGGTGAAAGAATGAGAACCCTTCTCGGGCTCGAAAAAGAATAATGAGACTTCGAGCACCCTCTTTTCTTCCATCAACTGTGGTTCTCGAGCTGACCTACAAGTGCAACCACAACTGTATTTTCTGTTCCTGCCCCTGGTATGCGCCAGAGGGCAATTTTGCAGAAATGCCGGAACTTTCCACTTCACAATGGAAAGATGTCATCGGTGAAATGGCAGACCTGGGAATAGCCAGCTTTGCCTTTACCGGTGGTGAGGCTCTCATGCGTGATGACTGCCTGGAGCTTCTGGAATTCACTTCTTCCCTCTCAGTTAACAAAACCGAGACAATTAATGGAAAACTCATTACCCACACTGTTCATCCGGAAGTGTATCTGCTCTCCAACGGTGTTCTTGTTGACAGAACGGTTATGGATGTTCTTGAGAAGCTTAATATCAGTTTAAGTATGAGCCTTCCAGGCCTGTCCACATTTGAAGAACACACGGGATTTGACAACGCGGCAATGGTTCTGGAAAAATTCAGGGAAGCCCACAGAAGAGGAATTCCCACAACTGTGAACAGCACTGTAACAGCAAAGAACGCACATGAGCTCAGGAATACTCTTTCAGCAGCACTTCTTGCAGGTGCAGGACAACTACTCATGAACAGATTTCTTCCTGGCGGTCGCGGCCTCAGCTACGCTGACGATCTGGTGCTAACAGCCGTGCAGGTAAAGGATATGCTGCTGGAGGCCGATGATGTACTTACCAGAGCAAACAGGCAGGGAAACCTGGGCACAGAGATCCCCCTCTGTCTCGTAGATAATCTTTCTCTGAACACCCTGCATGTTGGTACCAGATGCTCTGCGGCAAAGGGTTTCTTTGTAATTGGACCTTCCGGTTATGTCAGGGTATGCAACCATTCTGAAGTTCGCCTTAATCACATAAACGACTGGAAGAACCTGAAGCACAATGACTACTGGAACACTTTCACCATGAAGAGGTATCTTCCTTCAGAGTGCGGTGGCTGCCGCCACATGCTTAACTGCGACGGTGGCTGCCGGGAAGCGGCTCACATTGCAGGAGGGGCGGTTAACTCTGTTGACCCGGTTCTGGTTGGGGAAGATAATTACAATCCTGGTATGTGAAAAAGAGACTAAAACTTTTCCTTTCTTCTTTTGCATACATCTACCCGGAAAGCTGTCATTGCTGACAAGGCATCCGATGGAAGAATGTGTGAGTGTGAAAATCTAGTTTGAACTAAATAAACCAAGAAGGCTAAATTGGGTTTCTTTTACATATAGAGTGTACTTGAACACCTTCCAAATTGTCTTGGTATAACCATTCACCACACAGTACAGAACTATATTTTAAGTGTCTCGAAAAATACGATTTAGCAAATTTCGATTGATTATTCTCCCATCTATAAGGCATTACCTAGCTGCTTTCACTATTTTCCCGTATCATTAATTCCAATTATACATCCACAACAAATGCGGAATTAAACAAAACAGCCTCGAATCAGTCAATAACCACAAACCGCTCAGAAGTAATAGTATTTCCAGCCTGCAATGTGCAGAAATAGACCCCACTTGTTAGATCATTTATCTCAAACCCATATACTCCTGTTGGGAATACACCTTCAGTAAGTGTTGCAACTCTTCGACCATTAAGATCATAGACAGCTAAATTCACATTGCTGGAAACCGGCAGTGCAAAGCTAACGCTAGCATTAGCATTACAGGGATTTGGTGTGATTGCATATAGAACTATTCCATCTGAATTCGATGGATTCTCTCCTCCTTCAACACCCTGAGGTCCATAGTATGCATGTCGAATAATCCTGTTATCTCCATCTTTTACTGAATATGCAATATGAGGCTCATTATTGCTGTCAACGGTAATAGAAGAAGTTGCACCAGCAAAAAGACCATCATCAACTGTGGATATTTCCCATGTGGAACCATCATAATGGGCATACTTCAAATCGTTATTGGAAGAATCATAATATGAGATATGTGGATTATTATTACCGTCAAGGGCTATAGATGTACAGTAATGTCCGAGATCTCCATCGCTATCAACAGTTTGTACCACCCAGGCAGATCCAGTGTAGTAGGCATACTTCAAATCTTTATTAGTGTAGTCTTCATAGGAAATATGGGGTCTGTCATTGCTATCAAGAGCAAGAGAGGTGTTCAGACCAACATTTTCAGGTTCGTCAATAGTGAAACTATACCAATATTCAGATCCAAGATAGGAATATTTCAAATCATCATTTGCAGCATCATAGTATGACACATGGGGTGAAACATCGCTGGCGCGACCCATTGATACGCCAGAACCGACACCAACCGAGGGATCAATCGTAGAAACATACCATTGAGCATCATATCTAGCATACATAAGATGTACATCTAAAGCAGAATCAAAGTAGGCAAATGCTATTCTGGGAGAACTGCTACCAGTCAGACATAGGGATACACCGGGAACATAGTTCAGCCCACTCTCTACAACATCGATATCCCAATACGAACCTGTCCAGGTAGCATACATGAGAATGCCACCAGAAGCATCATCTCCGTAAGCGATGCATGGCTCACCGCTATTATCTAGCACAAGAGAAGAAGACTCAGCCATGTAATGTGAAGACGAATTACTATCAACTATTGTAATAGCCCAATTAGTTCCATTCCAGTACGCATATTTCAGAGCTGAATTATTGTCATAAAGGCGTTGCTGATAAGAAATATGAGCATTATCTCCAGCATCAAGTACAATGGATGGAGACAAAAGCTCATCCGTACTTATATCAACACCCTCTATAGTCCAGCCATCTCCCATTGCAACACCAGACATGAACATGCTCAGCAAAATTGCCACCATAAATGCTCTCATATCCCCTCCTCCATTCATCGGTTTTCTATGAGCTACAAAGAGTAGCCTACGCAACCAATTTAGTATAACACTAACATCACAACCATTACAGCCATGTTACCTATCTATCACGGTGTTCAAATCTAGTATACGGAAATGACCCTGATCAAGCAATAGGTAGTGCAACCCCTCGTCTGTAAATTCGTCAGAGTCTGATCATCTCCTTCACTTTCATGTACTTTTTCCTGTCTCCCATTCGTCACTTATCTCAATCAGAATCGCCGTAACCAGCCTCAATAAGGATGCCTCATACTGTTCGATGTGCTTATTCATAAAGATATCTATCCCGGCGCTGATCCACAGCTGCTTATCTACGATACTGCGGGTGACGGCGTTGCTGACATCAATGATCCTTCCCGGGATATTGACAGAATGGAATTGCTTGAAACGATACAGAGCCTTGGCATGGGTTCAGCGAAATTCCGAAACGCCAATGTACCCGTTATATTGAATTGCTTCGCTCCGTTTATTCGCATCTTCAGTGGAACGATCTCGAATTTCGTGGATATCGATGCGCCATTGATTACCCTATTTACGGCACGCAGGTGGTTATGGCGTTTACTCCACCCCCGCCCCCTGAAAAATAGTAAATCTATATTCGCTACCTGGAGAGAAAAAAAATCAGCTTTTCTGAAGCTGAGAGGAATAGCAAATGAAAACTGCATTGGTTTTCGTCACAGTGGTTTTGGCAACTGCAGTATCTGCCTTGGAATTTGAATCCCACTGGAAGAGATATGTCTGCAGAATACCGCCATTGATGGTTTAGACTGCAGTTATGAAAACGAATATGTAATCACCGTATCTGATGTGGATGGAGTCTGTACCTATGACCACAGTTCCTGGGTCAGCACATTCTTAACAGAAGCAGTAGACGGTTCCCGTGGCATCTGCATGCTGCCTGAATCGTCAGGATATCTATTCTGCATGAATACCGGATCTGGCAGTGATCTTGCATTTTGCGACAGCCTGGGTGATGTGATCTGGATTTCTGGTAACCCTGCAGGTTTCATGGGACAGGGAATCTCATGGGACAACTTTGGTTTCATCTGGGAAATTAAGGTCAACCCGGTGCCTGACACCGGCGGGACACTGCACAAGATCAGACTGGAGGGTGACTCGCTGATCACAGAAAACAGCTGGGATCTTACTATGGGATCTCCCTATGGGGTGACCGCCACAGGAGGAGAACTGCATACCACTGTTTTCGTAACAGACCTTCATGGTGATCACATCTACTATTTTGAGGTTACTGATTCCGAACTGGAACTGATTGATGAGATGCCTGTCCCGCTTGTTTCTTCACCGGAAGATACTTCTCTGGATATTTCATATTCTTTAACTACAGGATTCTTTTACTGGATAACCTGCTACGATTCAACCGAGATGCTGGTTCGAATGTCCTTCGAATGTGTGGGCAGTCTTGAGCAGAATACCTTCGCAGGAATAAAGAGTTCTTTTTCGCAGTAGAATAAGATTCAATCTATTTGCCTTCAACTCATCAGAAATAACCGGAGAAGAATCTCACCATACTATGGCAATTGATTCTATTTCTATGTATATCACACCCACATCTGCTTTTCGTAACTGTATGTACCCCATCCTGGAGGAATTCTCATGAAAAAAATATCTGTGATCTTTTTTGTTTTCGTTTTATCTGCATTCATCGCCTGTGGCACACCGGAACCACAGTCAGACGAAGCTCTCACCCTTGAGCCAACTGGAACTCCCCATTACACCATTACCGCAGTAGATACCATCGGTGTGGAACTTGGAGACAGCAATTATGTGTTCGGCCAGACAGATGCAGCCCTGTTCGGCACAACTGGCGAGATACTGATTCTTGACGGTTCAAAAAAGCAGATATCAGTATTCTCACCTGATGGAGAATTTCTGAGAACCATCGGAAGACAGGGAAGCGGTCCGGGGGAATTCCTCCGGCCAATGGCCATGGCTCTGCTTGGAAACGGACAGATTGCTGTTTCAGATCCATGGGGAGGAAAAATAACCCTTTTCGATTCATCCTACGCTTACCATGGTGAAATAACTGGTTTTTTCCCAGCTCCCCCTCTGTCCATTGAAGGAGCAGACGGCCAGGTGATCATCGGTCTTATGAAAAAATTCGACATAGAGAACGATCTCATTGGATACTCTCTGGCCAGACTGGATGGAGTAGCAGAACCTTCTTACGTATACGCTGAAGAAATGATGGCCATGGAACCCACCATGATCGGCCCGGGATACACTGAAACCACAGTTGCATTCGCTTCAGATGTTCAGGGAAGAGTATTCACCAGTATAATGTCAACCGACAATTACCTTATTAACGGGTTTTATCCAGATGGAGAACTGTTCCTTGAAATACAACTGCCCTACGATGCAATAGCAAAAACACAGCAGGAAATTGAAGAGGAAATTGAAGATTTCAACACTTTCCTTGAAAACAGAGCAACTTCCGGTGGCGGTGGGCGTATGCAGGGCATGGGTGTCCAGGTACCTGCAGATGAACTGAATTACGAACCTGAGCCTGATCATTATGCTATTTCTGAACTTATGATCGATCCACAGGAAAGAATCTGGGCCAGAAGAGGTTCTGAACAGACACCATATTTTGATGTATTTGATATTGACGGAAATCTGCTGTTCACAGCTTCAGTTGAAGAGGGTGACCCCGATTCCAGGGACTGGACAATAGTAGTGGGAGAAAACAATCTGCTGGGCTTCTCTGCGGATCCCGAAGGATACCCTAAGGTTGTTATTCTGAATCTACAGTAATCTATCCGATGTATTGATTGAAGCAGCATGCAGTATTGAAGCCGTCTGTTCCACAGGCGGCTTCTTTCTTAGCATAAGCACAGGGATCACAATCGCAGATTTTTCCGGTGCAGCAATAATTGTTCTTAAGTCAGCCATGAACTTGCACCGGCAGAAAGGGGTACCAGCCAATATGGGTACCCCTTCTTTTGTTGCGAATATTTGTCAGAATTACTTTTCCAGAGGTTTGTGACAGAACCACCAGTCGTAGCATTCGTATTCCTCTGAACGCTTCTTTGCATCTTCCTCGTTGGTTGCCGGGGGAACAATGATTCTATCACCGATGAGTTCATTGTTCGGCCACCCTGCCGCAACTGCACCCTGTTTGTCGGATATCTGTAAAGCTTTTACAGCACGGACCACTTCGTCCATGTTCCGACCAACTTCCTGAGGGTAGTACATGATCAATCGAACCTTGCTCTCGGGGTCTACAATAAATACTGCCCGGACGGTGTTTGTACCCTTGCCCGGGTGCAGCATGCCAAGCTTCATGGCTACTGAGTCATTAGCTGCAACGATTGGAAATTTGATCTCTACATCAAGCTCTGCCTTGATCCACTGCACCCACTTGATATGGGAGAATACCTGATCGATAGACATTCCGATAAGCTTACAGTCAAGTTTTTCAAACTCATCAAATCTTTTTTGAAATGCCACAAATTCCGTGGTACAGACAGGAGTAAAATCTGCAGGATGACTGAACAGCACAAACCATTTTCCCCTCAGATCTCCTGGAATGTTCATTGGCCCGTGGGTTGTCTGAACTTTCAAATGTGGAAATTCATCTCCCAGCAAAGGCATGTTGATTTTTACTTCTTCCATTTCACCTTCTCCTTTCAGCCTCAAACTTATATATGTACCTGTATAGTACATATTCATCAAGACACTCACCTGACAATAAAGGATGCTTCCACTGGTGAAGGATGTCAACTAACGACAATTAAGTCCGGCAATACTGGTCTGTAAGAAAAGTCACCTTTGCCTCAAGGATCGGGTCTGCGTGTTTGCAGGCAATCGAAATCAACTTATCACAAGCATCCCCGCCATGATCAGCAGGTACAGCGATCAGTTCCTCTGCTTTTGCCAGACACTTCTGTGCCTCTGTACGATTGTTTGTGAGCAAATAGAGAACTCCCAGAATACTGTAATAAAGCAAGTCCATCTTTAAATGGTTCTCTTCAGCAAATTCAAGAGAATACTCCAGCCACCTGACTGCTGAGTGAAATTCCTCTTTGAATATCTCCAGAAGACTATGCAGGTAGTACCCCTCCAGAGACTCTTCTTTAATACCCAGTAATTTGCACACTGAATCCCTCTGTCTGAGAGTTTCCTCTGCATCTGAGTATGAACCGGAATAGATCTGAACAGTAACTACATTGTTAAATGCGGAGACTTCCCGGAACCTGTTATCCAGCACCTGTGAAACCCTGAGATGAAACCTGGCGAATTCCAGAGCCTTGTCATAATTTCCTTTATAACAGAAAACCCTGCTGAGAGTCCCCATTGTGACGCTCTCACTTGATCGGTATCCCAACTCTCTGGTGATCTTCAGATCCTTCTTAAAACAGGTCTCCGCCAGATCAAGATCCCCTGATTGCATGGCTATATTTCCAAGATTATGAATGGAAATACTTACAAGAAAATCTTGACCAGTCTGCTCTGCCAGCTCAGCCTGGGAATTGTAATACTCTTTGGCTTTGTCAGCTTCTCCGGTTTCCGCCGCCAGAACCCCAAGTGTCCCCATCACCATTGCAAGGGTGTATTTATCACCGCTTCTCTCTGTGATCTCACGCCATTTCTCAAGATAGTCCCCTGCTATACGGTACTCACCCTTGCGCAACCATGACCCTCCAAGATTGGCATATACAGAACCCAATAATATCTCCTGATCTTCGTGTAGAAAACTCTGTGCTCTCTCCAGCACGGAAATTGCCTCGTCAAACCGTCCCTGCTCCATAAGAAGTCTTCCCATGGAAATTCTCATTCTGCAGCTGTCTTGAACCATGGAAGAATCTTTATCTGCCAGATCTATGGAAGTTCTGTATATGTCCAGAGCCTCAGACCACCTGCCTACAACCTCAAGAACTGCTCCCTTCTTCCCTCTTGCCCGCATCCGGGTGTCAGAATCATGGGAGAATTGTTCAAGATAAGTGTACAAATCAATTGCCTGCTGATTCCGATGACCCTGTCTGCAATGATCACCGGCAGTTTCCAGGTACTTCAGTGCGATTTCAGAGTAATCCGCCTTTGCTGCATGCATGGCAAGAGAAACCAGGTGTTCCCCTTCAGGCTCAGGGTGCAACTTAATGATTACATCTGCAGCCAGCCGATGTATGCTTTTTCTTTTACTGACAAGCAGCATCCGGTAAGAGGTCTGCCTTATAAGGTCCTGGCGGAATACCAGTTTCCCCTGACGGGATATCTTCCATATCCCAAGTGAAAGACCCTTGGTGATTGAAGCTGAACGAACAGGCATCATGTGCCTGAGGATCTCGGGGTCAAATTCCTGACCCAGTACCGACGCTGCATTAACTGCTTCTCGCATTTCTCCTGACAGACGATCTATTCGGCTTTCAAGCAGGGATCCCAGTGAAGCCGGCAGAATCTGTTCCATGTTCTGCCATGTGCTCCATGTGCCCTTCAATTGATCCTGTTGCACCATCGAACTGAGCTCTTCAAGGTACAGGGGGTTACCGGCAGACCTTTTGTGCAAAATCTTTGCAATTGAATCTACAACCGTGAATCCAGTATCAACTGATAATTTCTCAATGGTTTCCTGAACGCTGAACGGACCCAGATCAATAGAAGTGCCACTTCTAAGAAATTCAGGAAGTTCAGCCTCGAGTCTGCATGTGGAAACTACCAGACCTCTGGCCGATTCCTGACGATCCAGAAACGATTCCAGAATGTTCAAGCTTTGAGTATCCATGCTGCCCGGGTTATCTACCCCTATCATAAATCTGCCGGTTCTTGCAATAGAATCAAGAAGGACAGAAACGCTGTAGGTAAGATTCTCGTTCGAAACTGTCTCCCTGGAATCATCTGATAACCGGATAAGACAACCTTCTGCCCACTTTAGTTCACTGAATAGATCTTCCAGCTTCGCATTCTTCAACAGGTGGCTGAATAAGCGCTTAGAGACATACTTAAGGGCTTTCTTCCATGGAAGAAGATCTGTTGCAGACATGAGTTCATCCCCGGAAAGCACCAGTTTAAAAACATCCTGTCCACAACTGGCGATACAATTGTCAAGCAATCTGCTCTTTCCTATCCCCGGTTCACCAAAAATATTAACAGTAGAGAGTTCTCTGTGATGAACACTGGAACTGAATAAATCCAGCAGAGCCTTCCTTTCCTCTACCCTGCCAACAAACCTGCCTGATCGGAAATCATTTCCGGCTTCTGTAACAGAGTCGCTGATCCTGTAACACTGTTGAGGCTCTGCAAACCCCTTCAGGTGCAGCATACGCCCCTGTTCCGCATTAAAATAATGCCGCACAAGTTCCATGTATTGACGATTTACAAAGATATCTCCTTCTTCAGCTCTGCCACACAACCTTGAAGCCAGGTTAACCCTGCTTCCAAGTACTGTGTAGTCACATCTGTTTTCAGATCCGATAAATCCTGCGTATGCCGAGTCTGCGGATATCCCTGCTTGAAGAGAAGGAAACAGTTTCATCAGGCCGGTAACAAGCTCGCCGCATCGTCTTGCATCGCTTTCATGGGCTCTGGGTGCTCCAAAAACTACAAGTGCAGTAGCTCTCTTCCCGCGAAGATATGTCCCGTTCAGCAAGCCATCCATGGCTGATGTAAAATCACATACTGACTTAAAAAATCCCTGTGCCTCCTGGACGGAAGAAATCTGAAGAGAGAGAAATGCCGAAAAAACAGTTCGGAATTCCCCGCCAAACTCTTTCCCGGTTATCTGTAATGGGAAAAATCTTGAACCCCTTCCAACGGCTTTCTTCCAGTTGTTCGTGCTGGGAAGAGTGTAGTCAAGGCTGAATGCATCAGCTACTGAAGCACCGTAAAAAAGCTGGTACAAAATGCCGTCTGAACCGCTGATCCCCCAGTGAACATCACCTGAACCTGAAGATACAGAGAATGTAATTCCCTCTCCGACTTTTTTTGAGACATCTTCAAGAAGCTGCTGAGAACGGGGAAGCAATTCCGGTCTGTCTCCATGAAAAACTGCCAGCGCAGCATCCCCTTCGAACTCAGCAATAAACCCTCCCTCTTCCTCTACGAATTCAATAAAAGGAGAGAATGACCTGCTGAGAATGCTGGAGATCCATTCTGCTCCACCATCACCAAGACGCATTGCCTGATCGGTTAAGCGGGTAAAACCTGTCATATCTGCAAGAAGTACGGTTGCAGGAAAAGAACCGTTTGAGATCCGGTCACTAAGATTGCCTAGAATAAAGCTGGAGACAAGCCTACTTTCTGTCACTCTCCACCTCCAGCAGGTACATCTTCATGGCCGTTCCGCCCTGGTACGAACCGGCCGCGCCATCTGCCCTTATCACTCTGTGGCAGGGAATGATCAAAGGGAACGGATTTGTAGACATTACATTCCCCACTGCCCTGCCAGCTGCGGAATAACCTGCTTTCGCAGCAAGCTTCCCGTAGAAGATCGTATCTCCCCGTGATACATCCATCAGCGAGTACAGCACGGTTTTTCTAAAATTAGATATGGTTCCGAAATCAAGGAATCTCAGTGAAAATACGCTCGGATCACCTTTGGCTGAAGCTGATAGCTCTGCAGCAACAATATCACCAAAACTATCGCAACCAGACAGTGCATCGGGATAGGCTTTTTTCATTCTTTGTTCAGCGGTGAAGAGAACCGATGGAAGAAAAACTCTGTGAACCTTCTCACCGCTCCAGACAAAACAACCAGATCCAAACACGGTATTAAAGTCGGAGTAGTTCATCAAGTTGTGTTACTGCTGAAGATAAGTGCCTGACCTGTCCAGTCTTCTGTCTCCGCCTCCAGTTTCCTGTACTGTCCACGGGTTATCTCTGCTACAATTTGCTCCCAGAATTTTATAGATGGTTTATTCTCCGGATGCTGAACGATCTCCCATTTGCCGGGAAACATATCAAAGACTTTTCGTGCAGCTGCTTCCCCAACCCCTATACGGCGATACTTCTTCATAACAAAGAATTCAGAGATAGATCTGGCTTCGCCTGGTTTGCACAGGTAACAAAAATTATTTACCAGAACAAAACCGGCCAGATTAC
>JAOZLN010000270.1 GCA_029934845.1 Candidatus Sabulitectum sp. | reverse complement strand
CAACCACCTGGCAACCGGTGGATTGAAACCGGATCTGACAATACTCATGGATCTGGACCCGGAAGAGGGCTTCAGAAGAATGAACATGTCCGGAAGGAAGCTTGACAGAATTGAAATGGAGGCTCTTTCGTTTCATCGCAGAGTGCGGGAAGGCTATTCTGATCTTGCCTGCCGGGAACCGGAACGATTTTTAACAGTTGATGGTATGCTCAGCGAAGAGCAGCAGGACTTATTGATACTGAATGAGGTGCTTGAAAGAAGCACATACAGGAAGGCTGACCGTTTATGAAAGACCTTGTACCAGGCTGGGTTGCTGCAACCACAGGTATTCTTCTGCTGACAACAGCACTTGTACTGGGGCTTCCTCCAGTAGCGGATGCCAGCGATGAAGAAACTCCTGCCGCTCGTGCATCTTCTCTTGAGTTATTCTTTGATGTTTACGGCATTACCAGGTCGTCTTATGTAGATACGGTTCAGAGCAGAGAACTGGTAGAGGAAGCCCTTCAGGGCATGTTACAGTCTCTGGACCCCAACAGTGTTCTTCTTACTCCCGAGGAATTAGAGAATCTTCAAATTCAGCTTGAGGGATCCTTCGAAGGCGTGGGAATAACGCTGGGCCAGCGGGATAACTGGCTTACAGTTATTTCCCCTCTTGAGGGCACCCCTGCATACAGGGCAGGCATGAAGGCCGGCGATCGTATTATTGAGATCGACGGTGTATCTACAGAGGGCATAACAACAACGGAAGCTGTTTCCTTTATCAGAGGTCCCGGTGGAACTGTTGTTGACCTGACTGTTCAGAGGCCGGGAATGGACGAGCCCATCGTTTTTCCCATAGAAAGGGATGTAATTGATTTTCCGTCAGTTTCTGCCCATTTCATGGTTCACCCGAGTATTGGTTATGTGCGACTTTCCAGGTTCAGTGAAGAATCAGCCATCGAGGTATATGATGCTGTTACTGAACTTCGCGAGCAGGGTGCAGAAAGAATGATCCTGGACATCCGGGGAAACTCCGGAGGGCTGATGCTTCCTTCAATTGATGTGGCTGATATTTTTCTTCCCGCCGGAGCGGTTGTTGTGACCACCAGGGGGCAGGCTGTGGGTGAATACACCTATAGAACCAGAAGAGGTGTTCTTTACAGTGGTGAACTGGTTCTGCTTGTGGATGGTGGAAGTGCCAGCTCCTCAGAGATTCTTGCAGGTGCTCTTCAGGATCAGAATGCAGCCACGCTGATCGGAACCAGAACTTTTGGCAAAGGGTCAGTACAGTCCCTTTCCGACCTGGGAGAATATCCCGGCCTGGGGCACTATGGTGTAAAGCTAACTACTGCAAGATACTACACTCCTGATGGAAACTGCATAGATAGAACTCTCAGAGATGATTTTATGGAATCTGATGCAGAGGAGACATGGGGCATAATCCCAGACATTGCTGTAGAACCTGATTCGTTTGGTGTTGCTCTTGTTGCAGAGCTGGAGTTAGATGGACATTTCTTCAACTTTGCTGTGGATTATACTCTGCAGAACGAAATAGCTCTTGATTTCTGGCCTGATGATGCTCTTTTCCAGTCCTTCAGAGAATACATGGATGAGGAAGAAATAGAGTACACTGAAGAAGAATTTGCAGAGAGTCACTTTTATATTGAGCGTGCTCTTCTTCGCGAGATAGCTCTGCGCGAGTGGCCCATGAGTCGCTACTATGAGGTAACTGCACCGCATGACGAAATTATTGTTCGTGCAATTGAGTTTCTTACTGAAGGCCAGTAGTGATGGTAATTAAGTTTGGTACATCGGGGTGGCGTGGTGTTATTTCCAGGGAGTTTACCTGGGAACGGGCCATGGCAGTTGTGGATGCAATTGCAATAAGACTTTCAGAAACCGGTCACAGCAGTATTGCAATTGGAGGAGACTGCCGTTTTCTTTCCCCGGAGCTTGCAGATGCAACAGCAGAGAGAATGGCTGGATACGGATTCAGAGCATATGTATCTGAGAGAAGCGTACCCACACCTGTTCTGTCCCATGCCTGCAGAAAAATGGGGCTTGGCGGAGTCATTAACTTTACCGCAAGCCATAATCCGCCTTTGTACAACGGAATTAAATACAGTCCTTTTCATGGAGGCCCTGCCGATGCCGGGGATACAGCAAGAATTGAAGAGCTGATAGTTTTGGCCACTGTTCCAGAGAGCAGAGCAGGCGGGTCTGTGGTAACAAGTGATTTTATAACACCTTATCTTCAGGATATCAACGAGTTCATTAAAGTTGACACCTTCAGAAAAGCCGACTCTCTCAGGGTTGTGTACGATGCTTTCAGCGGAGCCGGTAGTGGTGTTCTTGATAAAAAGCTTATTGAGCTTGGCGGATCTGTCAGGGTTTTGAACGGCAAAAGAGATCCTCTTTTTGCCGGGCGTCAGCATCCCGAACCCAACGAGCAGTGTCTTATGGATCTTTCTGAAAGTGTTCTAAGAAGCGGTGCATCTCTTGGGGTAGCAACTGACGGTGATGCTGACCGGTTCGGAATTGTTGATGAAAATGGAGTTTATGTCACTCCCCACGATTTTATGGCTCTTCTTGTTGATTATCTGGCAGATTCAGGTCAGACAGGCAGGGTTGTCCGTTCAATAACCACTGGCAGCCTTCTGGACAGAGTTGCGGAATCTCGAGGTCTTGATGTTCTTGTAACTCCAGTTGGCTTTAAGCACCTTGGAGCAGAGATATTAAAAGGGGGAGTTCTTCTTGCAGGCGAAGAAAGTGGCGGGCTTTCACTTGGCACTCATGTCCCGGAAAAGGATGGAGTGCTTGCCGGCCTTCTTGCTGCAGAGATGGTTTGTCATTACGAAGAAGGTCTAGGTTCTCTTCTTGCAAAATTGTGGGCTGTACACGGCAGATTCTACAATACAAGGCTGGATCTTCCACTTGATCCCGTCATGGAAGAGTACATCAGGGAAAGACTTTTCAATTCCGATATGAAAGAAGCTGCAGGACTGCCGGTACGGCATATTAATCGTATCGATGGAGTCCAGCTTGTTTTTGATAAAGACACATGGGCTCTTGTAAGACTCAGCGGTACAGAACCGCTGGCAAGAATATATGTTCAGTCGCAAAGTCCTGAGGAAAACGAAAGAATTGCCGGAGCAATGGCTGCAGAATTCAGGAAGAACTGATATGAGAATTTTTGAAGAAACTCTTTCTATTCCCATAACATCCATTCCCCGGGGAAGCACTTATGAAACCTTTGCACTGGAAATGAAGAATGTTCCCTGGGATATCCCAGGCGCAACTTTCAGTTCTGAAGAGGGCTTTCTTGATCTTGATATTGTCAGAACTGAATACGAGATCATTGTAAAGGGCTTTCTTAAGGCAGAGTTTACGGTGGAGTGTGCCAGATGCCTTGCTCCTGTTACATTTCCGGTTACTGCCCAGATCGAAAGAATGTATTCATGGAACCCGGATATGCTTTCAGATCCGGAAGTTGAGCCGGTCTCGCACAATGATGGAACAGTTTGTATATTAGACCCCGTTCGTGAAGCGATTATATTTTCTCTTCCTGCGATGCCTCTCTGTACTGAAAAGTGCAGGGGTCTTTGTCCCAGGTGTGGAATCAATCGTAATTTAGAAGAATGTGAACACGATCTCGAAGCTTAAGCTTCGAGCGTATAGATGAAAGTGAGAATCAGATGCCCGTTCCAAAAAGAAGGCATTCCTCCACAAGGCGCGACAAAGGTCGTACTCACTGGAAGATCGAAGCCAGATCTACCAGTGTGTGTCCCCAGTGCGGCGAGCCAAGACTGCCCCACCGAGTTTGTAAGCACTGCGGTTATTACAATGGCCGCCAGGTTACAGAGCCTGTTGAAGACTAAACTTGGCTGAATCAGTTGTTGTGGCACT
>JAOZLN010000041.1 GCA_029934845.1 Candidatus Sabulitectum sp. | reverse complement strand
AAAGACCCTATCAGCATTTTCAACTGCGATTCGTCCCATAAGTGGACGCTTTCGACTATCTCTGTCTCCACCACATCCGAACACAACGATCAGTTTGTTCTCTGCAAGAAGACTTCCCTGCTTCAGTACTCTTTCAAGGGCATCCGGTGTGTGTGCATAATCCACCGCAACAAGATATTTCTGGCCGCAATTCACTTTTTCCATTCTTCCGGGAACACCGGGAAAAGAATGAACAGCCTTCACAGCTTCCTCTATGGAAACTCCCAATTGAGCAGAAGCAGCGATTGCGCCTGCAGCATTGTAAACATTGAACCTTCCAGGGGCCTGAACAGTTACAGAATACTCACAATCCCCGGTACAGAGAATAAAACTGGAGCCAGCGAGTCTCACACTGATGTTCTTAATTCTGTATGTGTCTTCAGCACGCTCTCCAAAGGTGATTGCATCATTTACCAGGGGCCAGCCAGGTGAATAGGTTCCTACAATTCTTACGGCATTCTGCTTTGTAAGCGAAAAGAGCTTTTTCTTGGAATTCAAGTACTCTTCCATGGTGGAGTGGAAATCAAGATGATCCTGAGAAATGTTTGTAAAGAGCGTCACATCGAATTTTACACTATCGACTCTGCAAAGGGCCAGTGCATGACTGGAAACTTCCATAACACAGGATCTGTCACCACTGTCAACCATCTGCCTCATATACCTTGCCACATCAAGAGAATCGGGTGTTGTTACCGATGCAGAAATTTCTCTGCCGCCTGCAATGTGTCCAACTGTTCCCATTATTCCAGTCTGAATTCCTCTTTTTTCCATTATCCATCTAAGGATATGAGCAGTACTTGTTTTTCCGTTTGTTCCGGTGATACCCACAGTTTTCATTTCTTCCCAGGGGTAACTGAAGAAAACCGCTGAAATTCTGGAAAGAAGTTTCCTGTTGTCTCCTGCATGATTAACAAGGACAAGAGACGAATCTGTGTGAGAGATGGGTCTTTCTGCCACCACTGCAACTGCGCCGGAATCCAGGGCTCTCTGAATGAAACTGTGTCCATCACTGGAAAAACCCTTTATTGCAACAAAAAGACAGCCGGGAGAGACCTGACGGGAATCGAATGTGATCATGGTTATGTTTTCGTCAGCAATCACCGATGGTACTGTAACTTCCACTGTTGCCAGAAGCTCTTTTAGTTTCACAGCTCACCGCCTGCTGCAAGCATTTCGCCCTGTGCCTGTGGAGCACCAAGAGCTATCTCCGGCGAAGTGGATAATATCCGGGAAACAATACTGCTGAACACAGGGGCGGCAAGAGCACTTCCCCACCGGTATTCGTAATCCGGCTGATCAAACATCACCACAGCTACAAGGCGTGGATTGTCTGCTGGAACCATTCCAGCAAAAGCAGACAGATAGCCATCCTGCACAAGTCTCTCGGCTGTGCCGGTTTTGCCTGCTACCGTTACTCCGGAAACCTGAGCACTGCCTCCTGTTCCGTTTGTAACCACAGCGGCAAGAACCGATCTGACTTCTGCTGCCGTTTCAGTGGAGATTATTCTGTGAGAAGGTGATTCAGCAAGAGGTCTTAGAAGACCTGCTTCTTTCGTGGAATTCACCAGCCTCGGTCTGTAAAGAAGCCCACCATTAGCAATAGCTCCATAGGCCATAGCAATTTGAAGTGGCGTAGCGGAAACTTCCTGGCCAATTGCCAGGTTCGCCTTTGAAAGCCCGGACCAGCTGCGTACATCTGCAATGATCCCACTCTGCTCACTGGGAAACTCAACTCTGGTTCTTCTTCCAAAACCGAACTTAACGCAATATGAATGAAAAAGAGAATCTGACATTGTGTAAGCAACCTGAACCGTACCCACATTGCTGGAGTGAGCAATAACCCCTGTAAGGTCAAGAACTTCACCCATTGGGTGACTGTCGTTGATACGGTACCCGTAAATCTCCAAAAAACTCTTTGTGCAGTCAAATGAATCAGCAAGAGAAACGGTGTTCGCATCCAGGGCTGCCGCAAGTGTTACGGCTTTAAATACAGAACCCGGTTCGGTTGAACTTTGTATGCAGTGATTTCTTGCAAGAGAACCGTCTTCATTAAAAACAGGGTAACTTGCTATGGCCAGCACATCTCCGTTGGCAGGATCTATAACAACCACAGCACCCCAGGCTGAACCGGACATTTCTACTGCCTGTTGAAGCTCATTCTGAGCGATCTCCTGATACCTGGAGTCGATGGTAAGACATAGATCACGGCCATGAACCGGCTGTACATTTGCGGCACCGGCATCAACAGCACGGTACCCGGCCCACCCGCTGGCCTGAAAGAAATTCACACCATCCGTGCCTTCAAGAAAGTCTTCCATGTAGTATTCCAGCCCCTGGGAAATATTTTCGTTGTGCGTGCCTATAACTGGAATCATGTTTTCAGCCATAGGGTAAACCCGACGAGTTACAAAGCTGCAATCAACAAATCTGGAGGCCGAATCCAGCACTTGAGAAGCATATTCCCAGGGAACACCCCGGGCAACAATTGTGTTTCCCCTGCCACGCTGAACTGGAACCGATAATTCTGTATAACTCTCCAGACTTCTAACAAGAGAATTGATCTCCTCAGTTCCTTCTGCAGGAACATTCGGCCAGTAAACAGAGAACACGGCTTCAGTTATGTTTCCAGCAAGAAGATAGCCATTGATGTCATAAATCTCACCTCTTCTTGCCTCTACACTAACCTCGATCGTCTGCTGCCTTTCAGCCCTTTGCATATATGCATCATGATGAACGATCTGTATGCCTGCCATTTTAGAAATAGACAAAATAATAAACACACCTGACAGGATGATCAGAAAGCCGATCCGGGCTGACACTCTCTCTGCAGCGGTAGTTCTTTCTGTCATTCGCTGACCTCGAGAAGGATAAAGCTTTCAAGAGGAAGGGGAACAAGACCAAGGGTCGAACCTATCTCGCTGAGCCTGCCGGGTGTCTCCAATTGAGCAATCCTTGAAAGCAACGCCTGTCTGGTACTGCGAAGGCTATCGCTCTTAACTGTGACAATCGCAAGCTCTACCGAAGCCATTATGTAGAAATTCCTTACTATCAGTTGAGCCATGGAAAACAGAATAACCCCAACAGCACCGATAAGAAGAAACTTCCGTCCGTGAGATCTCACAGCCGCACCCCCAACCTTAGCCGTGCACTTCTGGACCGGCGATTAGCCCGCTTCTCTGCTGAACCTGGAAGCAACCACGGAGGATCGAATTGCCGAAAGTATTCTGAATCTCTGAAATGAAGTTTTATCATTCTGTCTTCCAGGGAGTGAAATGTCAGAATTGCAATATTGCATTCCGGTCCAGTCCACTTGTGCATTTCAGAAAGAAGAGTCTCAAGATGATCAAGTTCGCCGTTCACAAGAATTCTTACCGCCTGAAAAACTCGAGCTAGCGGCTTTACCGGGTTTCCCTTCACCACAGACCGCACAGCTTCAGCAAGATCGTCTGTGTAAAGAAGCCGTCTGCTCTGCTTTATTGCCCTTGCAATAGCCCTTGAACGCCCCTCCTCGCCATAACGATAAATTGCATCAGCTATCTGTTTTTCTGTCATTTCTCTTAGCAGGGCCGATGCCGGCTTCCCTGAGTTCTGATCGAATCGCATATCCAGAGGACCTTTGTGTCTGTGCGAAAAGCCTCTTTCAGGAGTATCAAGCTGAATGGAACTTAAACCCAGGTCAAAAATGGCTCCGCCTGCCTGTGGAAAATTGTTTTCGTCTATGATCCCGGGTATTTTTGTATAGCTTGAGTTGAAAACAGTAACATTGGTTCCAGCAAATTTTTCCTTAAGTTTCCCGTATGCAGATGGATCGCGTTCAATAGCCAGTATCCGGGAATTCGGGGCTGCCTGAGAAAGCAGACTTGTATGCCCACCACCACCAGCCGTTCCATCAACAATCAGCCCGGGTGCAGAAGAAAGAGTCGAGCAGACATATTCTACTATCTCCTTCGGCATAATTGGCAGATGACCAAGTTCCATCAATAACCTTCCTAAAGAGGTAGATCAAGACCCTCGGCGATTTCCTCACATGAAAACTCTGCTTCATCTATGTAGGAATTGTACCGATCAGGTTGCCAGAGTTCCATGGTATCAAACTTGCCAAGGAACATCACTTCACCGGTAATCCCTGCCTTTGCAGCGAGCTCGGCTGGAATAGAGATTCTTCCCTGAGAATCCACACTAACTGCTCTTAGATTCTGAGCGAGACTTCTAACGAAATAGCGTGTCTCTCTGTTGCGGGGCAATGCTAGCAGCTTCTCTTCCAGTTCCTGCCATCTATGCGAAGGATACAGCACCAGACACCCTTCCATACCCACATTCAGGTACAGATCTTCCGCTGTTAACTGCCGTCTGAACTGAGCTGGAATACTTACCCGCCCCTTGTCGTCCAGTGTGTGTCTGTGTGTACCAATGAATGCTGCCATTATTTCCCTCCGCAGCTATCATTACCCCACTTTGTCCCACTGTCAACCCATTACATCCCATTTCATCCCACTTCTAGTTTGCAACACAAGGAAAAGGGGAGCTTAAAAACTCCCCTTTCCCTTGTATTTATTTGCCATGCAGGATGTTAGTAAGGAATGCCCTAGGTCAGGAATCATCCTCGTATTTATACTGATATCTATAGGTGTAGTAGCTGTATGAAGTGTACGTCTTGATCGGATCAAAACCGTTGATCACAGCACCGGCAAGATGCCCGCCGGATCTGGCCAGTTTCTGCCACACTCCCTGCGCAACCTTCTTCTGGATCTTTCCACTTCTAACCACAAGAATGGTTGAATCCACAACAGGAGCAATAACCACGGCATCAGTAACTACCGCAGCGGGAGGAGTGTCAATAACAAGCAGATCACATTGTTCCGAAATTTTTGCAAACACACCTTTTTTTGCTGCAGCTTCAATGATTTCTGATGGATTATGAGGTATGCGACCGCTGCAGATCACAGAAAGACCTTCAACTGCGGTCTCTCTGAGAACTTCATCAATGGTAGCTTTGCCTGTGATCAATTCGGTGAAACCAGGTTTTCTCTGGAATCCGAATGTTTTGTTAACTGTGGGTCTTCTAAGGTCACAATCAAGCAGGATCACTTTTTTGCCTGCCTCTGCTTCAGCAACGGCAAGGTTTGCTGAAACACTCGATTTCCCCTCTCTGGGGCCGGAACTTGTTACTAAAAGCATCTTGATAGGTTCATCAGGTTTTGAGAAGGACAGGCTTGTTCGAAGATCACGGATAGCTTCAGCATTGGGAGACTTTGAGTGTTCGATCAGAGTAAGAGGGATCCGCCCTGCCTCCGTTTTCTGCGGAAATTTCGGGATCACTCCTACAAGAGGAATACCAAGCTTTTCAAGATGTTCCGGATTGCGTATCGATTTATCCATTTGACTGATAAGGAAGACAAGCCCTATACCAGAGGCCAGGCCCACCATTATTCCCATAATAAGGTTTCTTCTTGTGGTTGGTCTGATCATACCGCCTGGAAGAGCAGAATCTACAATGGTAACATTTCCCATCTGCCCGATCTCGGCGATCTTGACCTCTTCATAACGGGTTCGCAGAAGAATATATATGTTCTCGTTTACTCTTCTGTTACGCTCGAGCGCAATCAGTTCGTACTGAAACTCCGGCAAGTCGGAGAGACCGGAGGACAGATCATCAACAACAGCTCTCAGGGCATGTTCTCTGGCCCTGCTTGACCTGAATTCTCCTTCAGCTGCTGCTATTGAAGATACGAGACCCTCTATGCCCTGTTCCGGATTCACAGGATAGTTCATTCCTGATATTTCTCGAAGAGCCCCTTCGAGTTCATCTCTGAGAGTATCAATGCGCTGCTCCATTGCCAGAACCGGTTCGGAGTAAAGATCGGCTCCATCCGAAAGCAGTGCTGCCCTTGCACTTTCATATCTTGCCAGATCGCCCTGTATCTGCCGGATATATTCGCTGTTTGAGTCTGTAATGTCTGCTGCAACGGTTTCCCTCTGTTGACCAAGAAGCCCCGTAAGATAATCCCGTCTGACCCTGGCTGCTGACGCATTGGTTGAAGCCGTGCGTGCCTGGGTTTCAAAATTGGCAAGCGTACTGATCAGGTTTCTTGCTTCGGTATCAATATCTGTAATACCATTGTCTTCCTTGAAATGAAGAAGGGCATTCTCTGACTGTTCCAGCTGAGTGGCTGTGTTTTCCAGCTGCTCTTCAAGGAAAAGTCTGATCTCCGTGTTCTCTCCTCTGGCCTCGTGCCGATTCCACCGGCTGTATACATGCAGAAAAAGATTCGTAATAACAGCTGAAGCCTCAGGGCTGTACCCTGTACCACTCAGTACAAAGAAATTTGTGTCTTTTATCCAGCTGACAGACACCATGGATTGAGCCACTCCAACAAGTGCGTTTCTAAGGTAAGCCTGTTCCGGAAGATTCCCCAGAAATAAAATAGAAACAATACTGTCTGAATCGGATGAGTGAAGAATTGAATCAGCTACAAGTTCTGCCATGATCCTGCTGTTGATAAGGTGTATCTGATCATTTCTAATAGCGTCCATCTGAAACCAGAAAGTACCGGGCATATCCAGGGTTTGAGACATGCTGTTATCACTTGTATACATGAAAGTTGAACTGGAACGGTACACCGGAATAGTTGTTTTATTCACATAGCCTGCAGCAAGAAGCCCTGCCAGAACAAATGCAAGGATGATCCACTTGCCCTTTAAAAGCATCCACAGATAAAAGCTCAGATCAAGAGATTCCTCTTCACCTCTGTCAAATGACCCTGGATATTCTGATCGGGGAGCATTCATGTTCTACTCATGAGTAAAATCACATTTACCATAACAATAAGTTTGTAGCTGAAATCAACAACATCCTTCCACCACTCATATCTGGCTTCTGACACGTAAACGGTAGCATCCGGTTCCATGCACGGAAGAGTTGTACCATCTCCAGAAAGATAATCAGAAAGATCATACTCCAGATTAAGATCCTGCAGGACGATCCTGATCGACGAAAGGTTGGCGCTGGATGTGGGCCCACCTGCTGCAGAAAGAGCATCTCTCAGATCTGAATCCCATGGAATCATGTGAATACCCGGATTACGGACTTCGCCCCATACATTAACCGGCATCAGTATCTCGTCAGAGTTGATTCCCGGCAGGGAATAATCTTCAGCAGCCAGACCGAAAGAAGCAACAAGAACGATTGTCCAGCAAAATGATCTCACGCTTTAAACACCTTTTCTTTTCCGTTCTTAACATTGACACAGGCATTCCTGGTATCTATCACCAAACTGCTGTTATCCACTATCATCTGATAATCATAACAGGCATGATTCGTTACAACAACAGCACAATCATACCCGGACAACATTTTCTCGGAAAGATCAACTGAAACCGGCTGAAGATGAGTCTGTCTTGTAGATGCGGGTATTGAAGGGATGTATGGATCATTGTAATCAACAAGAGCTCCCTTTTCCGCCAGCTTTGCCATAACTTTAAGGGCAGGTGTCTCGCGGTAATCATCGATATCAGGCTTGTATGCCATTCCAAGAAGCAGAATTCTGCTTCCGTTAAGAGACTTTTTGTGGGTATTAAGAGCATCAGAGATCCTGTCCACAACATAAGAAGGCATGGATGTGTTTATCTCGCCAGCCAGTTCAATAAACTTTGTAGACATCTCGAATTCATGAGCTTTCCAGGTAAGGTAGAAAGGATCGATGGGAATGCAATGTCCACCAAGCCCCGGACCCGGGTAAAACGCAGTAAATCCAAAAGGCTTGGTTGCAGCAGCCTCAATAACTTCCCATATGTCGATTCCCATTCTGTGGGCAAGCATTTTCAGCTCATTCACCAGAGCAATGTTTACTGCTCTGTAAGTGTTTTCCACTATTTTGGCCATCTCTGCAACTTCAGGTGAACTTACTGCTACAATGTTGTCAATAGCAAATTCATAAACATATACGCTGGCATCAGTACACTCTTTTGTAAGCCCGCCAACCAGCTTTGGTATGGTTCTCGTGTTGAAATTCTTGTTACCCGGATCTTCTCTCTCTGGAGAGAATGCAATATGGAAATCAACCCCGGCCTTCAAACCACTTTTTTCCAGAACAGGTACCATTTCATCCCTGGTTGTTCCAGGGTAAGTTGTTGATTCAAGAATAACAAGCTGACCTTTTTGAAGATGATCTGCTATTTTATCGCAGGAGTTCAATACATAGCTCAGATCAGGATCACGACTTACACCAAGCGGAGTGGGCACTGCAATAAGAACAGCATCTGCTCTGCCCAGCAAAGAAAAGTCTGAAGTAGTATGCAGAAGACCGGTTTTCATTGCTGACTCGATCATAGAGTCAGGAAAATGCTTCAGATAACTGCGATGCTCCTGAAGAAACTTGAGTTTGTTATGATCAACATCTACCCCGATAACCTCACATCCACCAAGAGCAAATTCCATAGCCAGCGGTAGACCTACATAACCCAGACCTATCACACCAATTACGGGTTTTTCTCTGTCTGCCATTCTCTTTTTGAAAGCACTCATGCTAACCTCTCCCTATACCGTAATAAGTAAATCCACTGAAAACCAGTTTCTGTGGATTCCATATGTTTCTACCGTCAAAGATCACAGGAGTTTTAAGAAGCTGCCCGATCCTCTGAAAATCGGGTTCTCTGAACTCAGTCCACTCTGTGATCAGAACCAGGGCATCCGCACCATCCAGAGCTTCGTATGCTGAAGAACAGAATTCTACAGTGTCACCAAAAACAATTTTCGCATACTCTGTTGCCTCAGGATCATAAACCTTTACAGAAGCGCCTCTTTCCAGCAGTTCATTTATAATGACGATGGAAGGAGCATCGCGCATATCATCCGTATTGGGTTTGAATGAAAGCCCCCATATGCCGAATATCTTCCCGGAGAGATCCTCACCGAACTCCACGGCTATCTTTCTTCCCATAACCTTCTTTTGTTCGCGGTTAACCTCTGTAACAGATTCAAGAATGTTCAGATGATAACCGTGCTCATCTGACGTATGCCGCAGTGCCCTGACATCCTTGGGAAAACAGCTGCCTCCAAACCCTACTCCTGGAAAAATAAAATGCGGCCCTATTCGAACATCACTTCCAATTCCCCGTCTGATATCCTTGATGTCTGCACCAACCACATCACAAAGATTAGCTATCTCATTCATGAAACTGATCTTAGTGGCAAGTAGACTGTTTGCCACATACTTTGTCAGCTCGGCAGACCGGTTGCTCATTATGTATATGGGATTATTTGTACGGACAAATGGAGAGTAAAGCTCTCTCATTATCTCGGCAACTTCCTTGCTGCCCGTACCAATAACCACCCTGTCAGGCTTCATAAAGTCATCAATGGCTGCACCCTCTTTGAGAAACTCGGGATTACTAACAACATCCACTCTGAAGTCAGTGTACTTCCGTATTTCGTCTCTCACACGATCAGAAGTACCAACAGGAACCGTACTCTTGTTGATGACGATCTTCCAGTCATTCATGGCTTTCCCAATATCTGCAGCAACTGCAAGAACATGTTTAAGATCAGCGCTTCCATCTTCATCAGGCGGAGTTCCAACTGCAATAAAAACAATAGTGCTACGTTTAACAGCGCTGGCAGTATCTGTGGAGAACAAGAGCCTCTGCTCCTTTACATTCCTTTCCACAAGAACATCAAGCCCCGGTTCATAGATAGGAAGCACGCCTTCTTTCAACCCGTCAATTTTTTTCTGATCGTTGTCAACGCAAACTATTGTGTTTCCCATCTCTGCAAGGCATGCGGCGGCAACCAGCCCCACATATCCACTTCCCACAACTGCGATCTTCATCAAATAACTCCTCTATCAAAATATTATTAAAGAATAATGTGACCATCTTCTATACTGCTTGAACGGGGAGAATATGAAATATCCGAGCTTCTGTAAAGTATCAAACGAGAAGTCTCTTCTCACCATCCCGTCTTGTAATGTTTCTGGCGTCCAGAATTTCCGCCCACATAAGAGCAATCTTTCTTGATACACCAAGAGCCTCCCGGAGTTCTCCAAGCCGGAACGGATTCCCGCCGAATGCTGCGGAAAGGATCTGCTGAACCTTGTGTATCCCGACCTCGGTTGCCACAAGGCTATCGGAAAGATTGAAAATGAGCCCCCTCTGAAGAAGAGCATCAATATTTTCTGTCTTTTGCCCGGAGATGGGCAGTTTCATTCCTGCAAGACCGGCCTTGTCAACGTCAGAAAGAAAGTGATCGGCAAGAATGCGAACATCCCCGGTAAGCTGCTCGGGAAAATCGCTGAGACTAAGAAAATCTCCACGTTTCTCTACCATGTTCTCGTTCTGCAGCCGTTGAAGACAGTATCTGACCATCCATACAGAAGTATCCGGTGGCAGTTTTCTTGCAAGATAGGCCGATGGAAGCCCCGGGCTAAGAGGAACATTCCTGTGTATTGTACCAATACTTCCAAGAATCTTGCGTTCCAGATCCTTTACAGCCGCAACCAGGATAAGACGCCTTGTTTTGCCTTCGCCGGAAGATAATGCCCTTCCCTGAACCACCAGTGAATCAGCTGCCTCATGGAAGTTCACCGGTTCAGCACCAGTCTTCACAACAAATGCCTCCGCTTCTACAAAATGATCAGGCGAATCCTCCATTGTCTCGAACAGAAGATCCTCCAGATCACCGTGGGAAAGAAGATCAAGATGTGTAAGTCTGGTCTCGCGAAATCTTGAACGAACCTTCGGCGTTCCAGTATCAAGTATTATTCCACCGCCAATTGTGGTTACTGGAGAGTACCTTCTGATTACAAAACGATCTCCCGGCATTGCAACCACAGGATGCTCAAGCTGAAAATGCACATATCCAGTCTCGCCCCGAAGAAGAGTTCTGCCTTCAACCGGTATCGCTCTTGCCATGACCTCTGCTGTGCCCACGTGGAATCTAACTCTCTGACGAACAAGCAGGTCAATGTTTCGCTGAAGCATTGTACAAACGGTATCAAGACTGTTCAGCGTTTTTAGAAAACCGACCTCGCCCGCAACACTCCCCCTGTGAACATCCGAGTTGCGGATCCCGGCAAGATTCAAAGCGATCCTGTCGCCTGCTTCGCCGATTCTGGCATGTCTTTGTTCATTCACGCCCAGTTCTCTTACCCGGAAAGTTTTACCTGCAGGCTGAATCTCGACGGAATCTCCCAGATTTATCTTTCCTGAAAGACCTGTACCACATACAATTGTACCGAACCCCTTCAGTGTAAATATTCTGTCCACAGGCATTCTGAACCTGCCTTTGGAACTCTTTCTATCTGCTTTCGCTGCCATGTCCAGAAGGGCCTGCTTCAGCTCTTCAATGCCTTCCCCGGTTTTGGCTGATACTCTAAGAATGGGAGCAGATTCTGCCGGGGTTCCCTCCAGGGCTTCCCTTACCTCCTCCTGAGCAAGCTCGATCAGTTCATCATCAACAAGATCACATTTGGACAATGCCACGATTCCTCTGTCAACCTCCAGAAGACGAAGAATATCCAGATGCTCTCTGGTCTGAGGCATAACCCCTTCATCAGCAGATACAACCAGAAGAAAACAGTCAACAGTGGCAACTCCTGCTACCATTGTCTTTACAAACTTTTCGTGACCCGGCACATCAATAAATGAAATCGACTCTCCGTTAACATCCTCCAGAAAAACATAACCGAGCTCAATGGTGATCCCTCTGGCTTTCTCTTCCTTGAGTCTGTCCGGGTCCACACCGGTAAGAGCAAGCATGAGAGTACTTTTACCGTGATCGATGTGTCCTGCGGTTCCTATTATTACGCCCACAATTCATCCAGCCCGCGACCTATAAGCAAAGCCAATTCAACATCTTCTTTTTCTGCAACAGCCCGTAGATCAAATTTCGCCGTGCCCTCTTCCAGTCTGGCCGCTACAGCAGGGCTTGAAAGACGGAGCAGTTTAAGGAATGCTTCAGGATCCGGGCAGGAAACGGAAATTCCTGCAGAAGGGATAGCGAAATCAGGAAGGCTGCCGCTTCCCACATAGCTGCTCATTTTCTCGGCTTTCATTTCGCAGAAGGAAGGAAGCGCAATAGAAGCTATGATGGCTTCGGATCTTTCAATCAGTTCTTCCGGCTTCCGCGAGAATGAATGGTATACCGGATGGTTTGCTGCGATATATTCATCATCCTCCAGAAACACACGAAGGGATGCCTCGATTGCAGCAATGGTAAGTTTACCCACACGAAGAGCTCTTGCAAGAGGGTGTTTCTTTATTTTCTGCAGGTATT